>RHBP01000183.1 GCA_010030955.1 Synechococcaceae bacterium WBB_10_009
CTATTGCTACAACGAAGCCGACCTCAAAGGCACCATCGAAGGCTTCGGGGAGAAGGCGAATTACACGATCCAGCGCTTCAAGGGTCTGGGCGAAATGATGCCCAAGCAGCTCTGGGAAACCACCATGGATCCCACCACCCGCATGATGAAGCGTGTGGAGATCGAAGACGCCGCCGAGGCCGACCGCATCTTCACGATCCTGATGGGCGACAAGGTGGCCCCCCGCCGCGAATTCATCGAAACCCACAGCGCTGAGCTCGACTTGGCGCAGCTCGACATCTGATGCCGGCCCGCCTGCCCCAGCAGCCCGGCTGGCGTTGGGCGGCCCTGCTCGGTTTTGCCCTGATCGGCCCCGTCGCCCTGCCCGCCGGCGGTGCCGACCGTCGCCTCCCCGAACTGCGCCGCCGCAGCGCCGGCGACCCCTGGCTCTCCACCCATCGCCATCCCCTGCAGGCCGCCCCGGAGCACCGCGCCCCGGCCTTGGCCCAGCTGGCGCCGGATCAGCCCCTGCGGGTGCTGCGCAGCTGGCACAGTCCCGCCGGCGAGCGCTGGCTGCAGGTGGAGGCCCAGGCCTCGGCCGTGGCCCACGCCCGCCGCGGTTGGGTGGCGGCGTGAGCCCGGAGCGGCCCCATGGCTGATGGCCTGATGGTGGCGCTGGGCGCCGTGCCAGGGGCCTGGCTGCGCTTTCGGGTGGTGAACCATTTCGAGCCGATGGTGCCCCGCAAGCACTGGGCCACCCTGGCGGTGAATGTGGGGGCCTGTTTTCTGCTCGGGCTGATCACCGCGTTGCTGCGCGGTTGCGGCGACGACCAGCGCCTCAGCCTGTTGATCTGCACCGGGTTTCTGGGCAGCCTGAGCACCTTCTCCACGGTGATGGTGGAGCTGCTGCAGGCCTGGTTGAGCCACCAGCGCCGCCAGACCTGCGCCCTGGTGCTGGCCTCCGTGGCGCTTGGCGTGGCTGCGTTGATGCTGGGCCAGCGGCTAGGGGCCTGATCGCCATGGCCCTCGCCGCCCACAAGCTGCGCTTTGAACTGCGGGAGCTGCTGCTGGTGGCCCTTGGCGCCATGCCCGGCGCCCTGCTGCGCTGGCAAGCCGGCGTGCAACTGGGGCCCTGGCTGGGGGGGAGTGCCGGCGCCGACCTGCTGGTGAATGTGGTGGGCTCGTTTGTGCTGGGCTTTCTGGCCGGCCCGATCCCCCGCCGCACCGGGTTGTTGCTGCTGGTGGGCATCGGCTTCTGCGGCAGCCTCACCACCTTCAGCAGTTGGGTGCTGGACGTGGTGACGTTGCTGGAGCGGAGCCGGCCCATCGCGGCCGGGGGGCTCGTGCTGGTGAGCCTTGTGCTCGGCCTGGCGGCGGCGGGCCTGGGCCTGGCCATCAGTCGCCTGCTCTACCGCCGGACGCGTGGCTGAGCTGAGGGGCACCTGCTGAGGCCCTGCGGACCTGTGTCCAAGATTCCGTACGGTCTATAAAGAATCCTGGACACACGGCCAGCAGCACCGCCCCACCCAGGGGCCGCCGCCAACCTCAGGCCGCCAGGGCCGCCTCAATCGCCGCCTTCAGCTCGGCCGATTCCGGTTCCACGGCGCTTTTGAAACGGCCCACCACGGTGCCGTCCTTGCCGATCAGAAACTTCTCGAAGTTCCAGGCCACCGGGCCGGCGGGCTCGCTCTGGGTGAGGGTGTCGAAGGGGGCGCTGCCGATGGCCACCTTGGCGTAGATGGGGAAGTTCACCCCGTAGGTGGTGGAGCAGAACTGCTGGATCTCCTCCACGCTGCCGGGCTCCTGGGCGCCGAAGTCGTTGCAGGGGAAGGCCAGCACCGAGAAGCCCTGGGGGCCATAGGCCGCCTGCAGGGCCTGCAGACCGGCGTACTGCCGGGTGAAGCCGCAGCGGGAGGCCACGTTCACGATCAGCAGCACCTGGCCCTGCAGGGAGCCCAGGGTTTGTGTGCTGCCGGTGGCGGTGTTCACCACCACGTTGCTCACGGAGACGGCCATGGATGGGGGGCCCGCGCAGGCGGGTGATCGGGATGGCGGGACCCTAGCGACCGCGCCCCATACACTCGGGGTGCAGCAGCGCCAGGGCGATGAGCGAGCCGACAATCGCCGCTGCGGTGAGCACCGCTGAGCTGCGGGAGCTGCTGGAGACGGGCAATTACGACGCCGTCAAGCTGCTGCTCAAGCCCGTGCAGGAGGTGGACATCGCCGAGGCCATCGGCGGGCTGCCGCGCACCCTGCAGGCCCTGGCCTTCCGCCTGTTGCCGAAGGACGAGGCCATTGCCGTTTACGAGTATTTGGAGCCCAGCGTTCAGCAAACGCTGCTCGAGCGCCTGCGCTCCAACGAGGTGCTGGAGCTGGTGGAGGAGATGTCCCCGGACGACCGGGTGGACCTGTTTGATGAATTGCCCGCCAAGGTGGTGCGGCGCCTGCTGGCGGAGCTGAGCCCGGCGGAGCGGCGCGTCACCGCCCAGCTGCTGGGGTATCCGCCGGAAACCGCCGGCCGGTTGATGACCACCGAGTTCATCGACCTCAAGGAATTCCACAGCGTGGCCCAGGCGCTCACGATCGTGCGCCGCCGCGCCCGCGACACCGAAACCATCTATGCCCTCTATGTGACGGACGCCTCCCGCCACCTCACCGGCATCCTGTCGCTGCGGGATCTGGTGGTGGCCGATCCGGAGCAGCGGGTGGGCGATGTGATGACCCGTGAGGCGGTGAGCGTGGGCACCGACGCCGACCAGGAGGAGGTGGCGCGGGTGATTCAGCGCTACGACTTCCTGGCGGTGCCGGTGGTGGACCGGGAGCAGCGCCTGGTGGGGATCGTCACCGTGGACGACGTGATCGACGTGATCGAGCAGGAGGCCACCCGCGACCTCTACGCCGCCGGCGCCGTGCAGGCCGGCGATGAGGACGACTACTTCCAGAGCAACCTGTTCAGCGTGGCCCGCCGCCGCGTGGTGTGGCTGTTGGTGCTGCTGCTGGCCAACAGCGGCACCGCGGCGGTGATCG
>RHBP01000184.1 GCA_010030955.1 Synechococcaceae bacterium WBB_10_009
CTGGGCGGCATGGCGATCGCTGAGCAGCCAATCCAACGGCATCGCCACCTGGGCGGGATCCCCCAGCAGGCGGTTGCGGTCGCGGTAGGCGAGGTTCATCGCCTCCACCATTGTGTGGATCGTGGCGGCGCTGTTCAAGCCCGTGGCCGCCAGATCCAGGGGCTCCAGCACCTTGAGCAGCTGCAGCAGGGTGGCGCCACCGCCGCTGGGGGGCGGCATGGTGAGCACGCGGTGGCCGCGGAACGTGGCCTGCAGCGGCGTGGCCCAGGGGGCCCGGTAGGCCGCCAGGTCGGCGGCGCTGATCAGGCCATCGCCGCGGGCCATCAGCGCCACCAAGGCCCGGGCCAGGCGGCCGCGGTAGAAGCAGGCCGCCCCCTCGGCGGCGATGCAGCGCAGGCTGGCCGCCAGCTGCGGCTGCCGCAGGGTCTCCCCCGGTGCGTAGGGCTGGCCGCCGGCCTTGAAAAACTGCTGCGCACTGGCCGGATCCGCCCGCAGCAGGGGCGCCGCCGCCCGCAGCGAACGGCTGAGCTCCGCCCCCACCGGGAAGCCCCGCTCCGCCAGGCCGATGGCCGGGGCCAACACCGCCGCCAGCGGCAAACAGCCATAACGGGTCTGCACCTGGGTGAGCCCCGCCACACTGCCCGGCACCGCCGTGCTCAGCAGGCTGCGCAGGGCCCGGTCGCGGTTGACGCTGCCATCGGGGTTGAGGAACAGATCGGCCCGGGCCCGGCCGGGGGCCGTTTCACGGAAGTTGAGGGCCACCGCCTCGCCGCGGCCCACGGCGATCGCCTGCGGGGGGGAGATGGCACGGGCCACCGCTGGGCAGGTGCGAACCGGCCCCGTGCGCGGCAGCCACAGCACCAGAAACCCACCCCCGCCCAGGTTGCCGGCCTGCGGCAGGGTCACCGCCAGGGCAAACGACGTGGCCACGGCCGCATCCACGGCATTGCCGCCGCGGCGCAGAACCGCCGCCCCCACCGCCGCCGCCCGGGCCTCCTGGGCCGCCACCATGCCACCGCTGGATTCCACCGGCTGCGCCCGCTGGGCCTGCTCCTGCAGCAGGTTGGCGGCGGGGGCAGCGGGGATGGCGCTGGGGGCGGCCAGCAGCGGCAGCGCCGCCAGCAGCAGGGCGGGGGTCATCGGCCGCCCCCCTCGCCGGCGGGTCCGTAGCCGCCCCCGCCGGGCGTGCCACGGTGATCCGATCGCCGGGCTGCAGCTCCAGCGCCACCGAGCCCGGCAGCGGCTGGGCGGTGCCATCGGCGCGGATCAAGGCGTTGCTGCCGCAGGTGCCGGGCCCACCGCCGGCCAAGCCAAAGGGGGGCACCTCACGGCTGCCGCACAGCAGCGACAGGGTGAGTGGCTCCAGGGCCCGCAGCTCCCGCACCACCCCATCGCCGCCGCACCAGCGGCCGGCCCCACCGCTGCCGCGGCGAATCGCAAAGCGCTCCAGCCGCACCGGCAGCCGCTGCTCCAGGATTTCAGGATCGGTGAGGCGGGAGTTGGTCATGTGGCTCTGCACCGCCGAGGCCCCATCAAAGCCGTCGCCGGCGCCGGTGCCGCCGCAGATGGTTTCGTAGTACTGGCACTCGGCGTTGCCGAAGCTGAGGTTGTTCATGGTGCCCTGGGCCGCCGCCATCACCCCCAGGGCGGCGAACAGGGCATTGGCCACCGCCTGGGAGGTTTCCACGTTGCCGGCCACCACCGCCGCCGGGGGGCTGGGGTTGAGCAGGCAGCCGGCGGGCACCACCAGCTCCAGCGGCGCGAAGCAGCCGGCGTTGAGGGGAATCGGCTCCGGCACCAGGCAGCGGAAGCCGTAGAGCACCACCGCCTTGGTGATCGCCAGGGGGGCGTTGAGGTTGCCGCCGTGCTGGGGGGAGGTGCCGCTGAAATCGATGCGGGCCCGGCGGCGGCGGCGGTCGCAGCACACCGCCACCTGGATCCGCAGGCCGTTGTCGAGCTGCACGGTGGCCTGGCCGTCGTGCAGGCGATCGATCACCCGCCGCACCGCCTCGGCGGCGTGGGCCTGCACCTGGGCCATGGCCCCCTGCACCGCGGCCCCACCGAGGCCATCAGCGCCTGCAGCCGCTCCACCCCCAATTGGTTGGCGGCCACCTGGGCCTGCAGGTCCTGCAGCAACTGGTCGGGGTTGCGGGCGGGCCAGGGGCCCTGGGCGAGCCGTTGGCGCCACAACGGCTCCAGCAGGGTGCCGTTGCGCACCAGGGGAACGTTGTCGAACAGCAACCCCTCCTCGGCGATGCTGCGGCTGCTGGAGGGCATCGAACCGGGGGTGATGCCACCCACATCGGCGTGGTGGCCGCGGCTGGCCACAAAGGCCCGCAGCTGGCCGCCCTCAAACACCGGCGTGATCACGGTGAGGTCCGGCAGGTGGGTGCCGCCGTTGAACGGGTTGTTGGACACCACCGCATCACCGGCGGCCAGGGGCGGATGGTCCCCGGCGGCCACGGCCCGCAGCAGCGCCGCCACGCTCTCCCCCATGGAGCCCAGGTGCACGGGGATGTGGGGCGCGTTGGCCACCAACTGCCCCTGGGCGTCGAACAGGGCGCAGGAGAAATCCAACCGCTCCTTGATGTTCACCGAAGCGCTGGTCTGCTGCAGGCGGGTGCCCATCTGCTCGGCGATGGCCGTGAAGCGATGGCTGAACAGCTCCAGGCCGATGGCGTCGAGGCCGCTGGCATCGAGGCCGGTGGCAACGGGGGGCAGCGGCGCGGCGGCCCGGTGCTCGAGCAACAGCTCCCCGCCCGCCAGGCAGCGGGCGCTCCACCGGGGCGGCAGCAGGTTGGTGCCGGTGGGCTCGGTGATCAGGGCCGGCCCCTCCACCACCTGGCCGGGGCGCAGCGCCTGGCGCTGCCAGAGCTGGGCATCCCGCCAGGCGCCATCGCAGTGGATCTGAATCGGCTGCGGCTCCCCTGCAGGCGCGGTGGGCGGTGCGGCGGCCGTTGCCATGGATGAAGGCCGCGCCACCGGCGACGCGGCCTTCATC
>RHBP01000185.1 GCA_010030955.1 Synechococcaceae bacterium WBB_10_009
CTCGGCGGCATGCTGGTGGCGGAATGGCCCAGCGACAGCCTCTGGGCCGTGGGCACCCTGTTTGGCATCTCGCTGTTCTTCAGCGCCGTGCGCCTGCTGGGCAGCCCGGAGGCCCCCAGCGCTAGCTGAGCTTCACCACGTCCACCGGCTGGCCGAACACCTGGCTGATCTCGCGGGCGGCGATCACGGCCCGCTCATGGGTGTGGAAGGCCCAGGCCAGGGCGGGGTCGGTGACCCGCTGGATCAACTGATCCCCGTCGGCGATGGCCAGGTAGCGCGGTTGGCCGGAATCCCGCAGGGCGTAGCGCTCCGGCTGGGCCCCCTCGCCGCAGCTGTGGGGGTCGATCCAGGGTCGCCAGAAGTGGAGGGTCATGGTTGCGGCGGTGCAGGCCCACCTCCGCTGTAGCCACAGGTGCGGCATCTGGGAAGCAAGATTCGCCAGGGGGGTGCAACGTGATGAACCGGACCATCGTGGTGGGGGCCGGCCCGGCGGGCCTGACCCTGGCGCTGCAGCTGGCCCGCGCCGGCCAGGCGGTGACCCTGGTGGAGGCCAACCCCGACCTCAGCCGCCAGTTCCGGGGCGATGCGCTGATGCCCAGCGGCCTGGAGGCCCTCGCCCGCATGGGGCTCTGGCCGGTGCTGGAGCGCCTGCCGCAGCGGCCCCTGGAGGGCTGGAGCGTGTGGCTGGAGCGGCGGAGGCTGTTCAGCGTGGAGGAGCCGCTGGGCTCCCTGCAACCCTGCCGCCTGGTGCCGCAGGGGGCCCTGCTGGAGGCGCTGCTGCAGGAGGCGCGGCGCCATCCCAGCCTGCGCTGGCTGCCGGGGCAGCCGGTGCGCGGGCTGCTCGAGCAGAACGGGCGCGTGCAGGGGGTGGAGCTCTCCGATGGCCAGCGGCTGGAGGCGGATCTGGTGGTGGCCTGCGATGGCCGGGCCTCCACGCTGCGGGGCCTGGCGGGGTTGGAGTTGCGCGGCAGCGGCCGGGGCCTCGAGCTGCTGTGGTTCACGTTGCCGGCGGCGGCCGGCATCGGGCCGCAGCAGCCGGATCCGGCGGTGCCCGGCTTCATGACGCTGCTGGCCGGCGGTGCCATCGGCAGCGCCTGCCGCGGCGCCCGGGGGGAGCTGCAGCTGGCCTGGCTGCTGGAGCCGGGCCAGGCGCCGCCGCGGCGCAGCTCCGAGCCGTGGGCTGCAGCCCTGGCGCAGCTGGCCCCGGCACCGCTGGCGGAGCGGCTGCTGCAGAACGCCGCACAGCTGAGCACGCCCCAGCGGGTGAGCGTGCAGGTGGGGCTGGCACCGCGCTGGTGGCGACCGGGGCTGCTGCTGCTGGGGGATGCGGCCCATCCGATGAGCCCGGTGCGGGCCCAGGGCATCAACATGGCCCTGCGCGACAGCCTGGTGGCGGCCCAGGAGCTACTGGCGGCCCAGGGGCCAGGGCAGCTGGATGGGGCGGCCGCGCGAATCCAACGGCGGCGCCTGCCGGAAATCCGGCGCATGCAGGCGCTGCAGAGCGCCGAAGCGCGCCAAGGGGCACTGCTGGGCCACAGCGGCCTGCTGCGGCAAGCGGCCCTGGTGGCCTCACCCCTGTCGGGGCCGCTGGCGGCGCAGCTGTGGCGCCGGCGGCAACGGCCCCTGCGGGAGGGGCTGCTGGACGCCCTCTAACGCACGAACAGCATCTCCTGGTAAGTCGGCAGCGGCCAGGCGGCGTCATCCACCAGGGTTTCGAGGCTGTCGGCGGCGGCGCGCACCTCGGCCATGCGGGCCATCAGCGTGTCGGCGCAGTGGCGCATGTGGGCTTCGGCCCCATGGGGGGCGGCCCCCAGGGCGGCCTCGAGGGCGGCGGCCCCATCCAGCAACTGCTGGTTGAGCCCGCCGATCTGCTGGGCCAGGGCCTTGGAGGGCTGCAGGCCGATCGACTCCTGCTCCTGGATCGAGGCGGCCAGTTCCGCCAGGTAGGCGCTCACCGCCGGGAAGATCACGGTGCGGGCCAGGCGCACCACCAGGCGGGCCTCCACCTCGATCGCCAGGCAGTACTGCTCGGCGTACACCTCGAAACGGCTCTGCAGCTCCACCGGGCTGAGCACCTGGTGGCGGGAGAACAGCTCGCGAACGGCATCGCGCTGCAGCACCGGCAGGGCATCGGCGCTGGTGCGCAGGTTTTCCAGGCCGCGCTCCTGCACCGCCTGCTCATGCCAGGCGCTGGAGTAGCCATCGCCGCCGAAGATCACGGCGCCGTGCTCGCGGGTGATCTGCTGCAGCACCGCAAAGCTGGCGTCGCTGAGGCTTTCGCCCTTGGCCAGCCGGCCCTCCAGCTGGTCGGCGATCCAGCCGAGCGAATCCGCCAGGATCGTGTTGAGGGCCACCAGCGGGCCGGCCACCGACTGGCCGGAGCCCACGGCGCGGAACTCGAAACGGTTGCCGGTGAAGGCGAACGGCGAGGTGCGGTTGCGGTCGCCGGCGTCCTTGGGGAACTCCGGCAGGCTGTCGACCCCCAGCTGCATCACGCCGCCGCTGGCGGAGCGCTTCAGCTCGCCCGCCTTGATCTGGTTGAACACATCCTCCAGCTGGCTGCCGAGGTACACGGAGATGATCGCGGGCGGGGCCTCGTTGGCGCCGAGGCGGTGGTCGTTGCTGGCGGTGGCGATCACGGCGCGCAGCAGCGGGCCGAACTGGTGCACGCCGCGGATCACGGCACCGCAACTGCAGGTTGGCGTGGGGGGTGGTGCCGGGGTCGAGCAGGTTGCCCTGGGTGCTGTTGCCGATCGACCAGTTGACGTGCTTGCCGCTGCCGTTGACGCCGGCAAAGGGCTTCTCATGCAGCAGGCAGGTGAAGCCGTGGCGCTTGGCGGTGGCCTTGAGCACCGTCATGATCAGCTGCTGGTGGTCGGTGGCCACGTTGGCGGCCTCGTACACCGGTGCGATCTCGAACTGGCCGGGGGCCACCTCGTTGTGGCGGGTCTTGGCGGGCACCCCCAGGCGGTAGAGCTGCTCCTCCACGTCCTGCATGAA
>RHBP01000186.1 GCA_010030955.1 Synechococcaceae bacterium WBB_10_009
GCCTCGAGCCGGTTGAGCAGTGGCTCGGCGATCTCGACCGCTGCGGGCAGGGGCCAGGGGATCCACTCACGGGCGATCTGGGCGACGGTGCGGTTCATCGCCAGGTTGTTCTGACCGGTGGCGATCAACAGGTTCACCCGTGTCAGCAACCCGTTGACATCGACGCTGTAGTGGTGAAACAGGGTGCCGCGGGGGGCTTCGCTGACCCCCAGAGCTGTGCGCGATCCGCCACGGCCCACGGCGCGCACAGGCCCCCGCAGCAGGGCCGGATGCACCAGCAGCTGCTCGATACCCTCCAGGCAGGCGACGATCTCCACCAGCCGCGCATGGTGGTAAGCAAACGAGGCAATGGCGATGCGGCCACCGCTGGCTGCAGTGCCATGGCGGTCCCTGAACGCCGCCAGCTCGCGGTCGGCCCAGGGGGTGCCGATCGCCGTGCACACATTGAGCCGGGCCAGGGGTCCCACCCGGTACAGGCCCTCAGGGCAGCCCAACGGCCGGTAATAGGGAAATTTGAGCGCGCTCCAGTGTTCGGTCCTCTCAGCCAGCACCGCGATGTCGTCGTCCTCGCACAGACCGTCGGCGACCACCCGGCCCAGGCTGTCGACCAGGCGCAGCGAGCCATCACCGCAGCACCAGCGCCCATCGGGAGCCACCAGCGCCAGAAACAGCGACGGGAAGCTGCCGAAGCTGGCCAGTTCGCGCTGCAGCGGCCCATCGAGCAGGGGCACGAAGCGGTCCAGCGCCAGTTGCACCGAGGCCCGCGCCTCGGGCAGCTGCTGCAGGATCCAGCGCCGTGTCGTCGCGGTGATGCCCGAACGCACCCCACCGGGCACCACCCAGCCGGCATGGAGGCGACGACCGGCCAGCCGCTCGATCAGCTCCTGACCGAACCGGCGCAGCCCGATGCCGGCGCGGGCAAGCTCAGGATCGGCGGCGATCAACCCGAAGAGATTGCGCCTGGCCGGGTCGCTCTCCCAGCCCAGCAGCCAGTCAGGACTGCTGAGATGGAAGAACGAGAGGGCATGGGACTGGCAGATCTGGGCGAGGTTGAGCAGGGTGCGCAACCGCTGCGCCGCCGGCGGCGGCGCAGCCCCCAGCAACCGGTCGCCAGCCCGGCCCGCCGCCAGCAGATGGCTGACCGGGCAGATGCCGCAGATGCGCGCTGTCAGGGCGCCCATCTCGCCATAGGGGCGCCCCAGGCAGAACGACTCAAAACCCCGGAACTCATCGACATGGAACCGGGCCTGGGCCAGCCGACCGCTGGCATCCAGTTGCAGGGTGATGCGGCCGTGGCCCTCGATGCGGGTCAGGGGCGCCACGGTGATGGTGCGCCCGGCAGCCAGAGGCGACTCGGCTCCGCTCATGGCTGCAGCAGCGTCTCCAGCGCCGCACGAATCGCGGCCGCCGTGGGCGGACAGCCCGGAATGACGCCATCGACGGCGATCACCCGGTGCAGGGGCAACACCCGGGGCAGCAGGATCGGCGCGGCGGGGATCACCTCCTCACCGTCGCTGAGCTGGCGGTAGGCGCAGTCGAGCGCCTCCCATGCCGAGTGCTGCACGCCGGCACCGCAGAGGTTGCGCAGGGCCGTCACGTTGCCCAGGGCAGCGCAGTCACCCAGGGCGATCACCCGAGAGGTGCGCGCCCGCAGCTGCAGGGCCAGCTCCAGGTTGTCGCGGTTGGCGACCGCCCCCTCAACCAGGCACACATCGACCTGCGGGGGGTAGATCTTGCAATCGCTCGCCACCGGTGAGTAGACGATCTCCGCCAGATCGGCGAGCACGAAGAGCCATTCATCGAGATCCAGCAGCGACATGTGGCAGCCGCTGCAGCCCGACAGCCAGACCGTGGCCAGACGCAGTCGGGACCCCGGGGTCATGGACCGGTCTCCTTGACCACCAATGCAGCGGTGGGGCACACCTCAACGCAGAGACCGCAGCCGGTGCAGGCCTCGACGGCACCCCAGGGCTGATCGAACCCGGCGACGATGCGGCAGTGGCTGCCGCGATAGGCCACGTCCCAGACGTGGGCGCCTTCGAGCTCGTCGCAGGCGCGCACACAGCGGGTGCACAGGATGCAGCGGTTGTGATCCAGCAGAAACCGAGGGTGCGTGGCATCCACCCCCCGCCTGGGCAGCTGCTCGCTGACGCGCAGCTGATGCACCCCCAGGGCCTCGGCCAGATCCTGCAGCTCACAGGCGCCATCGGCCACGCATACCGGGCAGCAGTGGTTGCCCTCGGCCAGCAGCAGCTCGATCAGCAGCCGCCGCTGCTGCACCAGGGCGTCTGTGGTGGTGCGCACCACCATGGCCCCAGCGGCGGCGGTGTGGCAGGCCGGCAGCGGCCGCTCACTGCCCTGCACCTCCACCAGGCAGAGGCGGCAGGCGGCCACAGGGGTGAGCTGCTCGTGGTGGCAGAGCTGCGGCAACCGCACCCCCACCATGGCGCAGGCGGCCAGCAGGGTGGTGCCGGCTGGCACCGCGACCCATTGGTCGTCGATCTGCAGGCTGATCACGCTCATGCGGTGCGGTACTCCTCGCCGAAATGGCGCAGGGTGCTCAGCACCGGATTGGGGGCCGACTGGCCCAGGCCACACAGGCTGGTGCTCTGCACCAGGGCGCAGAGCTGGGCCACACAGGCTGGTGCTCTGCACCAGGGCGCAGAGTTGCTCGAGCCAGGCCCGATCGGCGGCCGTGGCCCGGCCCTCGCAGAAGCGATCGAGCACCTCGAGCAACTGCACCGTGCCGGCACGGCAGGGCACGCATTTGCCGCAGCTCTCGGCCGCACAGAAACGCACGAAATAACGGGCCAGGGCCGGCATGGCGGTGGCTGCACCCAGCACGACCATGCCGCCCGACCCCAGGCGTGCCCCCAGCGCCCTGAGCGGGGCATCGGCCAAGGGGGTGTCGAGGGCAGCCGCCGGAATGCAGCCGCCCGAGGGGCCACCGGTCTGAACCGCCTTGATGC
>RHBP01000187.1 GCA_010030955.1 Synechococcaceae bacterium WBB_10_009
GCCGCGGCGGGCCACCTCCAGCAGGCCAATGGCTGCCTCTGGCAGTGGACCGCCAGCCCCTACCGCCCCTACCCGGGCTTCCAGCCGGCGCCGGGGGCCGTGGGGGAATACAACGGCAAGTTCATGTGCTCCCAATTCGTGCTGCGCGGCAGCTGCTTCCTCACCCCCGCCGGCCACGCCCGGCTCACCTACCGCAACTTCTATCCACCGGCGAGCCGCTGGATGGCCAGTGGCCTGAGGCTGGCCCGCGATGCCTGAGCTGCTCGATCTGCACCCCAAGCCGGCGGACATGCGCGCCCTGGTGATCGAGGGCCTCAGCCGCAACCCCAAACAACTGCCCGCCTGGTTCCTCTACGACGCCGAGGGCTCGCGGCTGTTTGAGCTGATCGGCGAGCAACCGGAATACACGCTCACCGCCACCGAAACCGCCCTGCTGGAGCAGCAAGCCCAAGCGATCGCCGCGGCCCTGGGGCCCGGCACCTTGGTGGAGTTCGGCGCCGGCAGCGCCCGCAAGGTGGCCCCGCTGTTGGGGGCCCTGCGGGATCCCGCCTACGTGGCGCTCGACATCAGCGCCGAGCACCTGGCGCAGGCCTGCGGCCGCCTGCAACGGCAATTCCCCACCGTGCCGATGCTGGGCATCTGCTGCGACTACACGCAGCTGCAGCAGCTACCGCCCCACCCGCTGATCAGCGGCAGCGCCCACCTGGGGTTCTTCCCCGGCAGCTCCCTGGGCAACTTCGAACCGGATGCGGCCATCGCGCTCCTGGCCCAGTTCCGCCGCCTGCTGGGGCCAGGCGGACAACTGCTGATCGGCATCGACCAGCCCAAGGCGGTGGAGCGGCTGGAGGCGGCCTACAACGATGCCGCGGGCATCTCAGCTGCCTTCGCCCTCAACCTGCTGCAACGGCTCAACCGCGACCTGCAGGGCAACTTCGATCCCGAAGCCTTCCGCTACCGGGCCCGCTGGCTGCCCGAGGCCAGCCACATCGAGATGGCCCTGGTGAGTCAGCGGGCCCAGGAGGTGGACGTGGCCGGCCAGCGCTGGTGCTTCGCAGTGGGGGAAGCGCTGATCACCGAAACCAGCGCCAAGTACAGCCCGGAGGCGTTTGTGCGGCTGGCGGCGGCCGCCGGCTGGCGCGGCCAGGCCCGCTGGAGCGATGGGGCGAACGACCTGTCGCTGCACCTGCTGGTGCAGGCAGACTGAACACGCCAGCCGACGGGAAACGGGATGTCGCGGGACGAGCAACGGCGCGCCGTGCGGGAGCTGCGGGAGGGCCTGATCGCCCAACTCGAGGAGCTGTACGGCAACGCCTTTGAACAGCTGGCCAGCCAAAACCTGGGGGAGGGGGGCATCGCCCGGCTCACCCAGCTGCTGCTGCGCTCCCGGGAGGCGGCGATCACGCCGCTGCAGGAGGAGATCGAAGCTCCCCTGATCACCCGCGCGCCGGAATGAGCCGCAGCGGTGGCGATGGCGCCGACTGGCTCGATCAGCTGGAGGCCAAGCTCGAGCAAACCCTCGAGGCCTTTCTGCGGGCCAACCCCGCCCAGCAGGAGCTGCTGCAGGAGCAGGAGCAGCGGGATCGGCAGCAGCAGTCCGCCGGGCGCCGCCGGGCGCAACGGGCGGAAGCCGAGCTGCTGCGCCAGGAACTGTTGAACCTGGCGGCGGAGATCCAACAGTGGCGGCAACGGGTGGAGCGGGCCCGCTCAGCGGGGGCAGACGACCTCGCCAACCGCGCCCAGCGGCACCTCGATCAGCTGATGGAACGGGGCCGAGGCCGCTGGCTCCAGCTGGAGCAGCTGGGCCGCGATCTCCAGCAGGAATCCACCAAGCCGGCGGCAGAACCGTCTCTGGAGCAGGCCTGGGCCCAATTCGAGCGGGATCAGGAGCTGGAGCAACTGCGGGAGCGGCAACGGCAGCACCGCTGAGGCGCGGATGTGTGAGCCGACGCCGAGGGGGGCTCGGGTTGCCGTGGAGCCTTCCGGCCGAATCTGTACAGCCTGGACGCGGTACAGACGTTGTACAGGCTGTACAGAACCTGGCAGCGCACGCCGGAGCAACACCCATCCCGCCCAAAGTGGCCTGCATCGGCCCCCTGCCCCCTGCCATGGGCCGGCCGTCTGCCATGGGATTCCTGCTCTCCAAACTGCTGCCGCTGTTCCTCTACCCCCTGGGGCTGGGGTTGCTGCTGCAGGGGGCCGGCCTGGCGGCGGGGGCACGGCAGGCCTCCAGACGCTGGGGGCTCGCCCTGGGGGGCTCGGGGCTGGGGCTGATTTGGCTGTTCGCCATGCCGATCACCAGCCGCGAACTGATCTGGGGGTTGGAGGAGCGGGCGGCGGCGCTGACGCCCAATCCCATCCCCGAGGCCGATGCGGTGGTGGTGCTCGGGGGCGGACTGCGGCCGGCCCTGGCGCCCCGCCAAGGGGTGGAGGTGGCGGAAGGGGGCGACCGCCTGCTCACCGGCCT
Organism: Synechococcaceae bacterium WBB_10_009; assembly: GCA_010030955.1. Classification (GTDB taxonomy): domain Bacteria; phylum Cyanobacteriota; class Cyanobacteriia; order PCC-6307; family Cyanobiaceae; genus Vulcanococcus. The sequence goes on from RHBP01000187.1 coordinate 2,465, forward strand.
GCGGCTGCTGCGTCAAAACAACGCCCCCCTGCTGCTCACCAGTGGTGCCCAGATCAGCTTCACCGCGGGTGATCCCGCGCCAGCCGAAGCGGTGTCCGCCCGGGCGCTGGCGATCGAACTGGGGGTGCGGCCCGATCAGATCCTGATCAACCCCACCTCCCGCACCACGGCGGAAGAGGCCCGCGACATCGGGGAGCTGGGGCGCCGGCGCGGCTGGCGGCGGGTGCTGCTGGTGACCAGCGCCTTCCACATGCCGCGCTCCCTGGCCACCTTCCGCCAGCGCAGTGGGCTCACCGTGATCCCAGTGGCCTGCGACTACCAACTGCCCACCCGGGCGTTGTTCGGCAGGCCCACGCCCGGGTCAGTGTTTCTGGGGCTGATGCCCGATGCCCAAGCGCTCAGCTTGAGCAGCATTTCCCTCAAGGAGCACCTGGGGCTGGCGATCTACCGGCTCAAGGGCTGGTCTTGATCAAGCCTTCGGTGCCGGCGGCACAAG
>RHBP01000188.1 GCA_010030955.1 Synechococcaceae bacterium WBB_10_009
GGCCGGTGTGGCCCTGGTGGATGGGGATCAGCAGCGGTTGCCCCAGCCGGCGGTGGTGGAACGGGTGGAGCCCGATTCCATCGGCGAGGAGTTGGGGTTTCAGCCGGGGGATCGGCTGCTGAGCGTGAACGGGGTGCGCCCCCGCGATCTGATCGATCTGCAGTTTTTGGTGAGTGCCGAGGAGCTCACCCTGGAGGTGGAGGACCCCGACGGCAGCCTGCATCGGGTGGAGCTCGAGAAGGAGGCCGATGAGGGGCTGGGGCTTGCCTTCACGGAGGCCCTGTTCGATGGCCTGCGCCAGTGCAACAACCACTGCCCCTTCTGCTTCATCGACCAACAGCCCCCCGGCCATCGCCGCAGCCTGTACTTCAAAGACGACGACTACCGCCTCAGCTTTCTGTATGGGTCGTACCTGACCCTCACCAACCTCACCGATGCCGATTGGCGCCGCATTGAGGAGCAGCGGCTCTCGCCCTTGTTCGTGTCGGTGCATGCCACCGATCCGGAGCTGCGCAGCCGGCTGTTGGTGAATCCCCGGGCGGGGCTGCTGCTGGAGCAAGTGGCCTGGTTCCAGCGGCGTCAGCTGCAGATCCATGCCCAGGTGGTGGTGTGCCCGGGCTTGAACGACGGCCCCGCCCTGGAGCGCACCCTGCTGGATCTGGCGGGCTTCGCCACGGGCGACTGGCCGGCGGTGCTCTCCGCCGCGGTGGTCCCGGTGGGGCTCACCCGTTACCGCCCCGCCGATGATGGCCTCAAGCCCGTGGATCCGGCCTGCGCTCGCCGCGTGATCGCCCAGGTGGAACCCCTGCAGCGGCGCTTCAGCGCCGAGCTGGGCAGCCGCTTCGCCTGGTTGTCAGACGAGTGGTACCTGATGGCTGGGATGCCCCTGCCGCCGCGGGCCAGCTATGAGGATCTGCCCCAGGAGGGCAATGGCGTGGGCAGCATCCGCGCGTTCCTGCAGGCCATGGATGCGGCCACGGAGCAGTTGCCGGCGGCCCTACCGCAGCCGCGGCGGCTCAGCTGGGTGGTGGGCCGCCTGGTGGGCGAAGCCCTGGCGCCCGTTGTGGCTCGGCTCAATCGGATCGAGGGTCTGCAGCTGCCGCCGCTGGAACCAGGCCAGCTGCTCCAGCAGCAGCCCCGCCCGGGGGTTCACCAGCAGCCGGCTGCGCAGCTCCGGATCGGTGGCATGCACCGACACAAACAACGGCGAGAGCCGCTGCTCCTCGATGCGGCGCCAATCGGCATCGGTGAGGTTGGTGAGGGTCAGGTATGACCCATACAGAAAGCTCAGTCGGTAATCGTCGTCTTTGAAATACAGGCTGCGGCGATGGCCGGGGGGCTGTTGGTCGATGAAACAGAAGGGGCAATGGTTGTTGCACTGGCGCAGGCCATCGAACAGGGCCTCGGTGAAGGCCAGCCCCAGCCCCTCATCGGCCTCCTTCTCCAGCTCCACCCGATGCAGGGTGCCGTCGGGGTCCTCCACCTCCAGGGTGAGCTCCTCGGCACTCACCAACACCTGCAGATCGATCAGATCGCGGGGGCGCACCCCGTTCACGCTCAGCAGGCGGTCCCCCGGCTGAAACCCCAGCTCCTCGCCGATCGAATCGGGCTCCACCCGTTCCACCACCGCCGGCTGGGGCAACCGCTGCTGATCCCCATCCACCAGGGCCACACCGGCCGAGGGTTCGTTCCACACGGGCGCTGCACCGCCAGAGCTGCTGGCTTCAGTCTGCTGTTCAGGCCGCCAGACGGCCGGCCCAGAGGATCAACCCCAGCCCGAAGAACAGCCGGTAGCCCACAAACCACCAGGTGCTGTGCTGCTGCAGGAAGCGCAGCAACCAGGCGATGGCCAGCCACGACACCAGGGCCGAGCTGGCGATCCCCACCAGCAGGGGCAGGGCACCACCGGCCAACGGCTCGGCGAAGGCGTCCTTCAGCTCCACCAAACCGGCGATGGTGATGGCCGGGATGCCCAGCAGAAACGAAAAGCGGGCCGCATCGGAGCGGTTCCAGCCATCCAGCAGGGCCGCGGTGAGGGTGCTGCCGGAGCGGGACACGCCGGGCACCAGGGCCAGGGCCTGGGCGAAGCCCACCAGCCAGCCATCGCGCACCCGCACCGCATCCAGCCCCCGGCGGCGGGCACCCAGCTGCTCCGCCAAGCCCAACAGCAGCGCCATCACAATCGACACCACGCCGATCGAGGTGAGGCTGCGCAGGGGGGAACGGTCGAAATCAGGCACCAACAGCTTGATGCCCAGGCCCGCCACCAGGATCGGCAAGGTGCCCAGCAGGATGGCCAACCCCAGGCGCGCATCGGGCTCCTGCCAGCGCCGCTGGCGCAGGGCGGCCCCCATGGCCAGGGCCACCTGCTGCAGATCGCGACGGAAAAAACCGATCACGGCCGCGATGCTGCCCAGCTGGATCACCGCCGTCACCGACACGCCGGGATCCCCCCATCCCAGCAACACCGGCACCACCTTCAGGTGGGCCGTGCTGCTGATGGGCAGGAACTCCGTGAGGCCCTGCACCACCCCCAGCACGCCATAGCGCCAGCAGGCCTCCACCACCCCCAGCGACTGCTCAACCGGCACAGCACCCATGGGAGCTCTGATCTCTGGGCCGACCCTATGGCCCCTTGGCCCCCCTGGCCAAGGCGCGGGGCGGGCCGGCAGCTCCCTTAAGGTTGGACACCTTTCTTCATAACCGGTGATCGGGGCACCCCCACGCCATCCCCTGCAGACCGCGACACCGGCGCTGGCGGCTTCGAACGCGGCGGCCTGGTGCCCGCCTGCGTTGACCAACGCGCCGCCGGTCGCCGGGCAGTGGGGCTTGCCGGTGGCGGGGGCCCTGCTGGTGGCCCTGCCGGTGTTCCTGCAGGCCCCCTGGGTGCGGCTGGCCCCGTTCAGCGCGGCGCTGTTCACAGC
>RHBP01000189.1 GCA_010030955.1 Synechococcaceae bacterium WBB_10_009
CGAGGGGGCCCTGGTGGTGGTGGCCAACCACGGCTCCCACCTCGACCCGCCGCTGCTGGGCCATGCCCTGGGGCGGCCGGTGGCCTTCATGGCCAAGGCGGAGCTGTTCCGGGTGCCGCTGCTGGGCACGATCATCCGCGCCTGCGGGGCCTACCCCGTGGCCCGCGGCGCCAGCGATCGCGAAGCGATCCGCACCGCCACCGACCGGCTCGACCAAGGCTGGGCCACCGGGGTGTTCATCGATGGCACCCGCCAGGCCGATGGCCGCGTCAACAACCCCCAACCCGGTGCGGCCCTGCTGGCGGCCCGCGCCGGCGTGCCGTTGCTGCCGGTGGCGATCATCAACAGCCACCGGGCCCTGGGCACCGGCTCCCGGCGGGCGCGGCTGCTGCCGATCCACATCCGCATCGGCACACCGATCCCCGCGCCGGCCTCCCGCCGCCGCGCCGACCTGGATGCCACCACCGCCGCCTGCCAAGCGCAGATCAATGCCCTGCTGGATCAGGGCTTGATCAGCGAGGCTGCAGCGCTTCCAACCACGGCCCAAACCGCGCTGCCGCCCAGCCCCTGAGGTCACGGCCGGTGAGCACCCACAGGGCCGCCCGGGCGCCGTCACCCCACACCTTGCCGGGGCCCTCCGGCAGGCAGCGGCTGCCGCAAGGCACGGGCACCGGGGTGAGGCTGATGCCACGGCTGCCCGCCACCACCCGCCCCACCAACAGGGCGCGGTCCATGTGGTCGCTGCTGGTCACCAGCAGCACATGGCGCACTTGAGCCCGCTTCAGCTCATCCACCAGCGAAGTGAAGTTGCTGAGGGTGTCGGTGGCGCGGTAGTCGAGCTGGACGCGGCGGGAATCGAGCCCCTGGCGGCCAAACAGCCAGTGGGCATATTCGGGGTTGCTGCCGCCGCTCACCAGCACCGGCAGACCATCGCGGCGGGCCAGGTCCGCCGCCACCCGCTCCCGTTCCACATCGCCGCCGAGCACCAGGATCATCTGGGGCGGCGGCACCGGCGGCAGCCACAGGCCGCGGGTGAGCCACACCAGCGCGGCAGCCCCCAGCGGCAGCCACAGGCGCCGGCCCCGCCGGCGCCGCCGAACACGGCGCACCGGCATCAGAGCCCCTCCACCGGACTGGTGGGGTAGAGCGGCAACACCGGTGCCCAGGGGCCGGGCAGCTGGGCCGCCGCGGCCGCCTGGCCCAGGGCCAGCAGCTCGGCGGTGTCCGCCTCCGGATCCACCACCGCTGGCCGCCAGGGTTCCCCGGCGCTGGCGGGCTGCCAGGGCTGTGGCGTGCGGAACAGCCGCGGGGCCTCCAGCTCCGCCAGCCCCCCCAGGGCCTCAGGCCGCGGCCCATAGGCGCCGGCCACCGTGCCGCGGCGCGGCAGCTCCTGGGCGAGCCAGAAGCGCGGCACCCCCGCCAGCGGGCCACCGCCGAGGGCGAGCCGCCGGGCGATCAACAGGGGACTGCTGAACCCATGCAGGGGGATCGCCAGCTGCTGGGCCAGGGTGCGGGCCAGCACCACGGTGAGCCGGGTGCCGGTGAACCCCCCGGGGCCCGTGGCCACCACGAGCCGTCCCAGCTGCCGCCAGCGCTCCGCCGGCAGCAGTTGCTCCAGGCAGGGGAAAAGATCGTTGGAGAGCCGCCGCCCCAGGGGAAAACACGCCACGCTGGGGACCGCCAAGGTGCCCAGGGGCTGCAGGCCGACAGCCAGGGTGTCGCTGGAGCTGTGCAGGGCCAGCAGCAGGGGCTCAGCGCTCATGTGGGCACGGCCTGATCGGGGCGAAGCCGCTGCCAGCGCCCCGGATCGGCGGCAAAGCTGCCGCAGGCGCGCACGTCCCACTCCACCCCCACCTGCCCCTGGGGCAAGGCCACCACCTGCACGTGAATCCGGGGCTCCTGTGGCGCAAACGCCGGCGTGGCGTTCAGATGGGGCACGCCATGCTGCCGCTCCACCGCGTGGTAGGCCTGGCACTGGTCCACCCAGCGGCAGTCCACGCAGATGCACATGCCAGGCGCCGCCGCCGCTGGGGCCATTGTGCCCCCTGCGGCCATCCCGGCCGAGGCCACGGCGCCGGAACTGGCGCAGCTGGCCTGGCGGCGGCTGCAGCCCCAGGCCTGGCCCCTGCCACCGGAGGTGTTCCCGGCCGGAGCCGCCCTGGTGGGCGGTGCCGTGCGCGATGCCCTCCTGGATCGCCTGCCCCAGCAGCCCGACCTCGACCTGGTGGTGCCGGAGGACGCCATTGCCCTCTGCCGCCAGCTGGGGCGCCGCCACGGCGGCAGCGTGGTGGTGCTGGATCCCGAGCGCTCGATCGCACGGCTGGTGATCCAGGGCTGGAGCATCGATCTGGCCCGCCAGGACGGCGACAACCTGGAGCAGGACCTGCGCCGCCGCGACTACCGCCTCAACGCCATGGCCCTGCCCCTGGGGGCAGGGCCGCAACTGCTGGACCCCCTTGAGGGCCTGAGCGACCTGCGCCGGGGGCAGCTGATGGCGGTGGCGGAGGCCAACCTGTTGGACGACCCGCTGCGGCTGCTGCGGGGGGTGCGCTTGGCCAGCGAACTGGGCTTTGCCCTGGAACCCCAAACCCAGCACTGGCTGGAGCACCACCACGCCTGCCTGGCGGCGGTGGCGGGGGAGCGGGTGCTGGCGGAACTCGAGAAACTGGCGGCCAGCCCCGGCGGGGCGGCGGGGCTGCGGCAATGCCTGGCCTGGGGGCTGCTGGAGCCCTGGCGGGCCCCAGCCAGCGGCACCAGCCCCCGGACCGACGCCCTGCTGGAGGGGCTCGGGGCCGCTGCCGTGGAGCGGCTGCAGCTGAGCCCGGCCGAGGCGCAGCAGGCCCTGCCACTGGCGCGGCTGGCGGCGGTGCTGGATGGGGCCGGCCTGCGGCTGCTGCGCAGCAGCC
>RHBP01000190.1 GCA_010030955.1 Synechococcaceae bacterium WBB_10_009
CGTGGCCGGCCAGATGGGGGCGCTGCTGGCCTGCCGCAGCGCGTCGCTGCCGTTCTGGCAGCGGCTGCGGGTGCCCAACCGCCTGTTCTGGCTGGGGCTGCTGAGCGAACCCCTGATCGCCGCACTGCTGGTGCTGATCCCACCCCTGGCCGCGGTCTTCAGCATGGAACCGTTGCCACGCCCATGGCTGGGCTGGCTACCGCTGGCGCCTCTGGCGGTGCTGCTGGCCGACACGCTGCACAAGGGCAGCCTGCGGTGGTGGCGACAGCGTCAGACCGCTTCGACGACGCTCTCTCCACCGAGCTCGCGTTTGAGCAGGGCAAACAGATAGTCGGGATCGCGGTACTGGTTGGGCAGGCAGGTGTGCAGGGTCTCAAGCCGCTGCCAGCACACCGTGCGGCGCACTTTGTTGATCGATTTGCCCTCGCGGATCAACAGCCGCAGCGCCTTGCAATACAGGGAATAGTTGGCCTCGAGTTCACCGATGGTGAGGGCTGCTGCATCCGGACTCATCTGATCATTCCCGGCGCCTGTGACGCCCTACTGGCCTGGTTGGATCCAATCTGAGCTGAGACGCCTCTCCGGCGAGCCCCCCATACGGGGACATTCAGGGCCCCCGCAGCCCTTTCATAATTTGACCATGCCGCAGCGCATGCCCTTGAGAACCGCCTGCAGCCGGTTGCTCACCTCGAGGGTGCGCAACAGCCGTTTGGTGTAGGTCTTGGCCGTCTCCTCACTCACAACGAGCTTCTGGGCGATCTCGCGATCGCTCAGGCCGCTGGCCAGCAGATCAAGCACCTCGTACTCGCGGGGGGTGAGTCGGGGGCAGCTCAGATAGGGCAGGGTGCCGGTTCGCAGCGAGGGGCTGCGGTACGAATGGCCGCCCATCACCGCCATGACCGCCGCCTGCAGGGGCCGCTGATCACCGCTGAAATCGGCCTCGGCCACCACCGCCTCGAGCCAGGGTGCCTCGCTGTACTCGGCCGGGATCAGATCACCCAGGGCCAGCACCACCACCTTGAGCTCGCTCTGCGATGCGCGCGCCTTGCGTGCCAGCTCAAAGCCGTTGCCCACCTCGAGATAATCGGTGCAGATCAACAGCTCGTAGGGTTCGCGCCCCAGATACGCCAGGCAACTGGGCTCATCGGTGACGGCGCAACCGATGCGACTGCGGTCCTGGAAGCTTTCGCAGACCGCACGCAGCAAAAAGCGCCCCTTCATGGCGATGGCCACCTTGCCCCTGACCGCCACCGACAGCAACACCTGATCGAGGGTGGTGCCGTCGAGGCTCTCGAGAAACGGGGTGAGGTCCACTGGGGCGCTCCATGGGAGTCCGATGAACCTCCGGACGGCCAACGCCATCCGGTGGCGTCAAACCTAGGACTGCGGGTGGAACCCCTGGGTGTTCAGCAGATGCGCGGCAGCATGTCGCCACTCCAGGGCCCCAGAAGACGCTCGCTGCCAAGGGCGGTCTGGAGGCGCACCTGGGGCTGCAGACCGGCCGCAGACTGTGCAGCACCCACCAGCACAGCCCCCGACGGCGCCAGCAGGGCCAGGGCCTGATCGGCCTCACGGGGCGTCAGCACGGCGACGAAGCGCCCCTCGTTGGCCAGGTGCAGCGGCTCGAGCCCCAGCAGTGCACAGGCGGCCTCTACCCCTGGGGCCAGGGGCAGGGCGGTTTCGTCGAGCACCAGATCGCAGCCGCTGGCCTCGGCCAGTTCGGCCAGGGCGCAGCCCAGCCCGCCGCGGGTGAGATCCCGCAGGGCCACGGGCTGAACACCACCGACCAGCAGCGCTTCGATCTGGGGCCACAACGGGGCGCAATCGCTGCCCACCGCATGGTTAAAGAGCAACCCATGGCGCGCCGCCAGGATCGCCAGCCCGTGGCGTCCCAGATCGCCGCTCAGCACCAGCCGATCGCCGGGGCGAATCGCCGCCGGGTGGATCGCTCGGGGTGTTTCGATCAGACCGATGCCGCTGGTGGTGACAAACACGCCATCGGCCTGGCCCCGCGCCACCACCTTGGTGTCACCGCAAACGATCGTGATGCCGCAGGCGCTGGCGGCCTGCACCATCGACGCCACCAGCCGCTGCAGCAGGGGCAGGGGCAACCCCTCTTCGAGAATCAGGGCCACGCTCAGGTGCAACGGCCGGGCACCGGCCATGGCCAGGTCGTTGGCGGTGCCGATCACCGCCAGCTTGCCGATGTCGCCACCGGCAAATTCGAGCGGCTGCACCACATAGCCATCGGTGCAGAAGGCCAGGCGCCCGTGGGGCAGCGTCAAAACGGCCGCGTCGAGTCCCAGGTGCCGGGTATCGGCATACAACCGGCTGAACTCCTCGGCAATGAGTGCCTGCATGGCGCTGCCGCCACCGCCATGGGCCAGCTGGATGCGCGTGACTGAATCGCTCATCGGCGGTAGGCGTAGTAGGCCGCACACGCTCCTTCATGGGAGACCATGGGCGCCCCCAGCGGATGCAGGGGCGTGCAGGCGGTGGCAAAGCTGGGGCAATCGGGCGGTTTGCAGTGGCCCTGCAACACCGCAGCGCTGCGGCAGGGGCCAAGCTCCTCGGCTGTCAAAGGCAGCGGCAGATCAAAGCGCAGCCGCGCATCGAACCGGTGGTAGGGATGCCGCAGCTGCAGCACCCCCTGGCTGATCGGGCTGAGCCCGCGCCAGGGGCCATCGGCCGCCGCAAACACCTGCTGCACCAGCAACCGTGCCGCAGGGTTGCCCTGCGACCTGACGACGGCGCCATAGGCATTGACAAGGCGGGGCGTACCCGCTTCAAGCAGCTGCACACAGGCCAGCAGCGCCAGCAGCAGTTCCAGCGGGTCAAAACCGCACACCA
>RHBP01000020.1 GCA_010030955.1 Synechococcaceae bacterium WBB_10_009
TTGTATTATCTGAGCGGATTTCACATCTGGATATAATGAAAGCTAAATTAGAAAAGCTAATTGAAAAAGATATAAAAGTAAGTAAAAATTGGAATCCAGAGCAATTATTACCAGATTCTAAAGCATTTTTTGCAACGGCCGCGCAGCTCGCCTCGCAGCTGTACACCGCGATGGTGCCAAAGTCTGGGGCGTCGGGGTCGGCCGCGACGGCCCGCCGCAGGGTTTGCTCGAGGGTCTGGCCGGTGATGTCGTCGCTGTGCCCTTCGATCGTGCCGAAGGAGGAGACGATCAACAGCGCCTGCTCCAGCAGGGGGGAGCCCACCGAGGCGCTGGCGGCCTTCGTGATCGACAGGGGCAGGCGGTGGTTGAACAGGGCCACCAGGGCACGGCCCACCCGGCCGTCGGTGGCCCGGTCCAATTCCGCCAGCTGGCTGTCACCGCGGAGCAGGGCCTCCGGTGAGTTGAACTCCGCCAAGCGCACCCGCATGCTGCTCTCCATCAGCGGCAGCTCCACCACCACCTCCTCGAGGGCGCGGGCGGCACCGGCGGGCAGCAACAGCGCCAGGGCCGCCGCCCCCAGGCCTCGGCGCAGCAGGGGGCCGAGGGCACAACGGGCCATGGATGAGGGTGGCGGGAACGACCAGGACCCTAAGGGGGCCCCAGCAGCGGCAGCAGCTGGGCGGCCAGGTGCTCCGCTGGCCCGCCGGGCCCGTGGGCCCGGGTCAATGGATTCAGGCCCATGGAGCGCCGTTCGGCGTGGATCTGGCGGCCGGGCACCACCCAGAACAACCAATGCTGCCGTTGCAGCGGCTCCTCAAGCGCCGTCTGCGGCCGCCAGAGCCCGAACACCTGCACCGCAGCGGGGCCCTCGGGCAGGGGGAACACCACAGGTCCGGCACTGGCCAGATCGGCAGGCGCCATGGCGGTGCTCACGGCCAAACCGTCCGGCGCAGGCTCACGGCTGGGGTCACGGCCCAGGGCCGTGAGCACGATCCAGAGGCCGCTGGCCTGGCGCAGCCGTTCGTCCCGCAGGTCGCCGCAGTGCCAGCGCAACAGCCGCTCCCATTCGTTCATGGATCCACAGCCAACGGGGTGAGTCGGGTGACAGGCATCGGCGGCTCAGAGGGATTTGAGCAACAACGACAGCCCCATCAGCAAACACAACAGCTCGAAGCAGCGTTTCACCAGGGCCGTGCCCTTGGCCAGCGCCAGATGGGCCCCCAGGTAGCCGCCCACGGTGGAGCCCAGCAACAGCATCGGCAACCAGCGCCAGGCGATCTGGCCACTCCAGCCCAGGGTGAGGGCTCCAGTGCCATTCCAGAACAGGCCCACCAAGGTGAGGGTATGGGCCACGGCCCGGCTGTAATCGAGGCCATACCAACGCACCAGCCAGAGGGTCACAAACAGTCCGGTGCCGGAGGTGAGCGAACCGTTGAGCACCCCGATGGCAAACAGCACCAGCGCCCCGACGGCGTGCTGCTGCGGGCTGAGATGGCGGGGGCTTGCCGAGGCCCCCAGCTGCGGCCGGGCCATGGAGTAGCAGCCCAGGGCGATGGTGAGCAGCCCCAGCAACAGCACCGACAGGCGTGGCGGCAGCTGCAGCACCCAGCGGGCCCCGAGCCACACCCCCGGCAATCCACCCAGCAGGATCACCGCGGATAGCCGTGGCTGGAGGCTCTCCCCCTGCAGGTGACGCACGGTGGCCCCCACCCCCAGGGCCACGCTGGCCAGCTTGTGGGTGGCAAGGGCCAGGGGAAAGGGGAGCCCCAGGAGAATCAGGGCCGGCAGCTGCACCAACCCGGCACCGCCCCCCGCGAGGGCGGACAGCAGGTTGGCCAGCAGGGACACGCCAAACAGCCCCAGCTGGAGGGCCAGATCAAGGCCGTGGGCGGCCATGGGCAGTTACCCGAGCGCGATGCGGGGCACTCACTCGTACATCCAGTCGTAGGCCTCCGGAACCAGGGGTTCAGGGGCTGCGCCAACGGCATCCTGCGCCACGGTGCGCTGCCAGCGCCAGGCCCGCAGGGCCATCGCCGATTCGATCAGACCCACCACCGCCAACAGCAGCAGGCCCCCGAGGGCCACCAGCAGCTGTGGGTGGGCCACCACGGCAAACGCCTGATCCATGGGGCGAACGTGCGATGCAGTCCCGCTGTAGCCACAGCGGTGGGCCCAGGCAACGAATCACGAAGCCAGCCCCCGAGGGCAGGACCCACGGGACCCAACCGGCTTAAGGTTTTCTATAGGTTCCCGTGTGCGGCCGCTTGAACGACAACAACCCCGTGCTGCAATCGATGCGGGATGCGCTGCAGGAGCTGCAACAGCTCTACCGCTGCGAACCGTCGGACTTCAACCGCTACCAGCTGGTGCGCCAGGAACAGCGCATCGCCCAATGGGTCCCCACCGAGCTGCTGGGCGTCTGAGCGGCCGGACCTGCCCTTAGCGTGACCCCTCTCAACCGTTGATGTGATGCGAGCGCTGCCGTTGCACCTGGAGGCAGGTGCCGACATCCGCCGCTCCCTGGAGGCCCTGGCGCAGCAGCAGCAGGCCGAAGGCTTCGTGCTCAGCGTGGTGGGCAATCTGCGCCGGGCCTGCTTCGCCTGCCCCGGCCGCAACGAGCCCACCGTGCTGGAGGGGGAGCTCGAAATCATCACCCTGCAGGGCACCATCGGCCCCGGCGGCGTGCACCTGCACCTGAGCTTCTCCGACACCGACTGCCAGGTGTGGGGCGGGCACCTGGAACACGGCAGCCAGATCCACAGGGGGGCCGACCTGCTGGTGGGGTTCCTGGCCCCCTCCGCGGACCACACAGCAGCCGAACCAGCTGGTGTCAGCGAGCCACGGGTGCAGATCACCGTGGCTGAGGGCTGCCCCTGGTCGGCCCGGGCCCTGCGCATGTTGCGCAGCCTGGGGATACCGCACCACACCGTGGTCAGCACGGCCGGGCCGGTGCCCCAGATCAGCATCGACGGCACCAGCATCGGCGGCTATGACGCCCTGGCGGACCTCCACGGCCGTGGCGGGCTCGAAGCCCTGCGCCAGCCTTGAATCAAGACCCCACCCGCCGCTGGCGGCTGGAGACGCTCGAGGGCTGCCAACTGGCCATCGGTGCCTATCCGCTGTTTCGCTACGACGCCCGCGGCGGCGGTGGCACGGCGGTCGCCGCCACCGGCAAGGCGCCCCCCACGGGCGACACCGGGGTGGTTCCCTTGGCCTTCGCCCCCGAGCAACTGCGCATCCCCGCCCTGAGCGGCCGCACCACCACGGTGCTGGGGCTGCCCCTGCCCCCCGGCCTGTCGATCACGGTGGTGCCGATGCGGCTGGAGGGGGAGGTGGACCCCGACGGCGGGTCGGTGGCCCTGGCGTTTGAGGCGGCCTTCCGCTTCCGCCTGCGGCTGGGGGGTGTCACCCTGCTGGCACCACCCGACCTGCAGATCCGCACGTGCCTGCGCAGCGGCAGCCCGCTCAGCCCAACGGGCGCCACCACCCTGTTGGGGGTGGCCACGGTGCCCCCCTGCGGCGCCCCCTGGCTCGACCGCTTCTTGGGCTTGCCGAACCAGGCGCTGGCGGTGTTGCAGTGCCGGCTCAGCCCCGAACCAAACGGCATCCTGTGAAGCGCCTGTTGACCACCCTGGCGCTGGCCCTGATGGCCACGCCCCTGCAGGCGCAACCCTGGGCCCCCGGCCAGGAGCCGCCGCCGCCGCCCCCCAAGCCCGCCGATCCAGCCCAGGCCAGGGCCCTGGAAACCCTGCGCACCAACCCGGAGGGCTCGCCAGCGGAGCAGCGCAAGCGCTACCTGCGCGCCGCCCACGCGCTGCTGCATCGCTACTGGGGCAGCCGGGAGCAGCCCAGCCTGCTGTTTGCCGGCGACCAGGCCAAGGGCTGCGGGGTGAACCGGGTGGAGCACCCGATGGCCTTCTACTGCCCGCCCAGCAAGGAGATCGCCATGGCCCTCAACCTGCGCCGCAGCGTGGCGGCGGCCCGCGGCAAAACCGACGCTGAGCTGCTGCTGCTCGACCTCACGGTGCTGGCCCACGAATGGGGGCACCACATCAATGTTGAACAGGGGCGGGGCCCCTACACCGGTGGCCTGGGGATCACGGTGAAGCAGGAGGAGCTGGCGGCGGATTGGCGCACCGGCGTGTTCCTGGGTTGGTTGCTCAGCAGTGGTGCCCTCTCGGTGGAGGCCTTCTCCCAGACCGCCAACCTGATGTTTGAAATGGGCGACTACGAACGGATTTCGTTCCAGCACCACGGCTACCCCAAGGACCGCTTTGAGGCCCTCACCCGCGGCCTGGGGAGCCAGTTGAAACCCGGCCAGAGGCTGGGGGAGTGGACGGTGGACAGCCAGGAAGCCTTCAGCCGGCCCCTGCCCCCCGACCCCCAGGACCAGGGGCTGGGGCGCCGCCGCTATGCGGTGCAGCGCTTTGAGATCGACCGCAGCCAGCAGATCGCCACCAACGTGTTGGGGGGCCTGCTGGGGGCGGCCAGTTGCGTGTGGGGCAACCAGCAGCAGTGCCTGGGCATGGCCATGGAGCAGGGCAAGGGGCGTGCCCATGGCCGCTACACCCAGCGGGAGCTGACCCTGTTCTGCGGCAGCGGACGCTTCGACGTCAGTGAGGACGACTTCGGCCCGCAACCGCTGCAGCGCGATGGCAAAGGCCAGGCGTCGGTGCTGGCCAGCCGCGACTGCCCGGCGCCGGCCAGCCCGCTCAGGCCGCCGAGCTGAGGATGGGCGTGCGGCGGGCCTCCAGCAGCGCCTCCAGGAAGCGGCGGCGCTGGAAACGGGTCCACAGATCAGCCGCGGTGAACGCCGGGCGCCCCTGGTAGCGCTGCCACCACCCCTGCAGATCCGGGCGATCCAGCAGCGGCAGTTCCGCCGCCATGGTGAGGCGTGCCAGCAACACCGCCAGCACCACATCGGCGCTGCTGAGCCGGGATCCGAACAGCCAGGCGCCATCCGCCACCGGCGGCAGGCCCTGCAGGTAGGCCCGCACCTGCGCCCGCATGGCGGCCAGGGTCTCGGGTGCCGGGGTGGCGGTGAGCGTCTGCAGCCGCTCGCGGTCCTGTTGGGCCTTGGCCAGCAGCGCAGCCGGATCCACGGCGGTGTGGGCGGCCCGTTGCTCGAGCTGGCGGCTCAGACCGGAAAGCAGCCTCGCCACCAGCGGTCTGAGCCAGGGTCGGGCGGTGAGCAGCTTGCTGAAGGTGAGCGTCTCGATCGAAATGGCGTAGTGGCCCTGCACCGCATCGCCGATGGCCGGCGCCAGGGTCGGGTCGGCATCGGCCCAGGCCGCACCGGCCCGGGCGGCAGCGAAGGCCAGGATCTCGGAGCTGTCGGTGAGCAGCAGATCGGGCCCCCGCAGGGTGGGCACGGTCATGTGGGGGTTCAGGGCCCGGTAGGCGTCGCTGAGTTGCTGCTTGGCCAGATGGATATCCAACAGCCGGGAGGTGGTGGCGATGCCGGCCTCCGCCAGGGCCAGCCGCGCCACCATCGAGTAGTACGACGGGGCCGCATGGAACAGCTCAAGCACGGCGACCTCAGAACAGGTGGTAGGTGAGCTCCAGCTGCAGGCGGCTGGCCAGGGCTGGATCGATGGCCTGGAACTGGGCCAGGGCCAGGCGCCGTTGCCGGGGCTGCAGCTGGCGCAGGTCCGCCAGGGCCAACTCCAGGCATCGACGATCAAGCTCCTGGTTCACCCGCAGTCCGCAGCGAGCGGATCACATCGCCTGCCGGTGCCCCCCGCCAGTGGGCTGGGCCAGATCCGCAGCTTGCCCCCTGGGCCTTGCGCCTGATTTGCTACGAGCTGTGTCCCCCCCTGCCGTTGGCGAGGGGGATGGCTTAGCAACGCAACACGCCATCCAGGGGGCGATGGGCTTCTTCGTTCAACTCACCGAAGCCATCGCCGAGCGCCAATCGCTCCTGATGACCGGGCTTGACCCGAACCCGGAGATGCTGCAGAGCTGGGCCCAGCGGCGGGGCATGGCCAACCGCTCCTTCCTGAGCCAGGCGCGCCACTGGATCAAGGCCGTGGTGGAGGAAACCAGCCCCCACGTCTGTGCCATCAAGGCGAGCCTTGGCTTCTACCAGGCCCTCGGCCCCCTGGGGTTGGAACTGCTGTTGGAGGTGCGCGACCTGGTGCCGCGCGACCTCCCCCTGATCATCGACGCCAAACACGGCGACCTCAACTCCTCCACCGCCCTGGCCCATTACCTGTTCAAAGACCTGGGGGTGGATGCGGTGACCCTCTCACCCCTGGCGGGTCAGGACATTGCCGCCCCGTTTCTGCTCTATGCCGACAAGGCGGTGGTGATCACCTGCCGCAGCTCCAACCCCGCCGCCAAACGGATCCAGTACCACCCCAATGAGGGGGATCCGCTGTTCCTGCAGATCGTGCGCGAATGCCAGCTGTGGGGCACCCCGGACCAGCTGTTGCTGGAGGTGGGCACCAGCGATCCCACCGTGCTGGGCCAGGTGCGCCGGGCGGCGCCGGAGCGGGTGCTGATGCTGCGCAGCATCTGGAGCGAAGAGGAGCGGCTGGATGGCCTGCTGGAGGCGGGGTTCAACGACGCCGCCGATGGCCTGTTGCTGCCCCTGCCCCAGAACCTGCTGGTGGAGGACGACCTGGGGGAACAGGCCGCCGCCCTCAAGGGGTTGATCAACCGGCGCCGCGAGCGCTGGCTGAGCCAACACCCCCGGGCGGAGGGCAACAGCTGCGCCGTCTGGGTGGCGGAGCCCACCGGCGGCAGCCCCGACACCGGCGAACCCGACAGCCAGTTGATCATCGACCTGTTTGACATCGGTTGCCTGCTGTTCGGCGAGTACGTGCAGGCCTCAGGGGCGGTGTTCAACTACTACGTGGACCTGCGCCAGATCATTTCCGACCCCAACCTGTTCCACCGGGTGCTGCACAGCTACGCCAGCCTGCTGGAGGGGTTGCACTTCGACCGCATCGCCGGCATCCCCTACGGCTCGTTGCCCACCGCCACGGGGTTGTCGCTGGCCCTGCACAAACCGCTGATTTACCCGCGCAAGGAGGTGAAGGCCCACGGGGCCCGCCGCCTGATCGAGGGGGACTTCATCGAGGGCGACCGGGTGGTGGTGGTGGACGACATCCTGATCACCGGCGGCAGTGTGCTGGAGGGGATCAGCAAACTGGAGAGTTCCGGCCTGGTGGTGGAGGACGTGGTGGTGTTCATCGACCACGGCGGCCAGCGGGATCGCCGCGCCCGGGAGCGGCTGCAGGCCGCCGGCTACCGGGTGCACGCCGTGCTCGACATTGCCCGCATCACCCGCACCCTGCTGGCGGCGGGGCGGCTCACGGCAGACCAGGCGGCGGTGTTGGCATGAACGCACGGCTGGTCCCCCCCACAACCCTGCTGGCCCTGGCCCTGGCCCTGGCCCTGGGGGCCTGCGGACGACCGGGGCCAGGGCCAGGGCCAGGGCCAGCAGGGTTGTGGGGCCGCCACACCGGCGCAGCCGGCTCCGGCCCGGGCCACCGCGGAGGCGGGGGCACAACGCCAGCTGCAGGCGGCCCTGCTGAGTGCGGACGACCAGTTCAACCGCGGCGAAAACGACCTGGCCTGCGGGCAGGTGCAACGGGCCCGGACACTGCTCAACCAACGGCCCGCCAGGGCCAGCGCCGCCCAGCGGCAGCAGTTGTTGCGCTTCGAGCAGGCCTGCAGCACCCTCTGAGGTGGATGGCGCTGTGTGACGCCTCACCACCAACTGGCCCCCAATCGGCCGGGGCTCCACGGCGCTCGCATAGCTTGAGGGTGTTGGCCCGCCAGCCAGGAGCTTCATGAGCGATACCCAGGGTCTCACCATCGGTGAGCTGGAGTCGAAGTATTTCCTGTACCGCAAGGCCCTCAAACAGCTCCTGCTGGAGGGCCGGCCGGTGGCGCGGATTGAAAAAACCCTGGCCTGGAGCCGGCTGGCCACGCTGCACAACTGCCTGCCGCGCCAGTACAAGTCGCCCGACCACATTCGCCACCAACTGCTGCGGGAAATCGAGCAGCAGCAGGCCGAGCAGGCGTGAGCGCCGGCGACGACGCCCAGCTGTTGCGGGTGGCGGAGGCCTTCCATGGGGAAGGCCACGTCTCGGACATCCGTCCCCTCGGCAGCGGCAACGTCAATGACACCTTCCTGGTGCAGAGCGCCGGGGGGCTCAGCGTGCTGCAGCGCATCAACACCGCCGTGTTCGAACGGCCTGAGCTGGTGATGCACAACCTGCAGCAACTGGTCTCCCACCTGGAGCGCAAACGGGAGCATCCCGCCCTGCGCCACCGCCGCTGGGAGCACCCGCAGCTGATCTGCACCCAGGGCAGCGACCAAACCTGGCACTGCTGCAGCAGCGGTGGCTTCTGGCGCAGCCTCAGCTTCATCGACCGCGCCACCACCGTGGACGTGATCGAAAGCGAGGCCCAGGCCCGGGAGCTGGGCAGCGGCCTGGGGCTGTTCCACACCCTGATCAGCGACCTGCCGGTGGAGACCCTGGCCGATCCGTTGGAGGGGTTCCATGTCACCCCCCTCTACCTGGAGGCCTACCGGCGGGCCCTGGCGACGGCTGCGGCCCCTGGCGATGACGCCAGCCGGTTCTGCATGGCCTTCATCCGGGAGCGGGAGGGGCTGGCGTCGTTGCTCGAAGACGCCAAACAGCGCGGTGACCTCCCCCTGCGGCCCATCCATGGCGACCCAAAGATCAACAACGTGATGCTCGACCGCAGCAGCGGCCGGGCCGTGGCCCTGATCGACCTGGACACGGTGAAGCCGGGCCTGGTGCACACCGACATCGGCGACTGCCTGCGGTCCTGCTGCAACCGCCTGGGGGAGGAGACCACCGACCTGGAGGCCGTGCGCTTCGATCTCACCTTGGCGGAGGCGATCCTCGAGGGTTACCTGGCGGAGGCGGGCCCCCTGCTGAGCGCTGCGGAGCTGCAGCTGTTGCCGGATGCGGCCCGGTTGATCGCCTTTGAGCTGGGGCTGCGCTTCTTCACCGACCACCTCAACGGCAACGTGTACTTCAAGGCCCAGCACCCGCAGCACAACCTGCAGCGCGCCCTGGTGCAGTTCCGGCTCACCGCCAGCATCGAGGCGCAGATGGGCGCCCTGCGGCGGCTGGTGCAACGGCTCAGCGGCACCAGCCGCGTGGGCGGAGCGCCGGCGGGGCCATGGCCCAGCTGAAGCCCTTCCGCAGCGACGCGGCCACCGCGGCGTTTGCGCTGGCGGCCGCAGCCCGCTGGTGCGATGGCCAACTGGAGCTGCAGTTCCGGCTGGAGGGGCCGTTGGAGCTGTTGCTGCTGGCGGAGCCCAGCCCGGCACCCCAACGGCGCGACGGCCTCTGGCGGAGCAGCTGCTTCGAAGCGTTCGTGGGGGCCGTGGGGCAGGAGGGCTACTGGGAACTGAACCTGAGCCCCAGCGGCGACTGGAACCTCTACCGCTTCGATGGCTACCGCCGGGGTGGCCGCCCAGAAGCGGCGATCCAGCAGCTGCCCAGCCGTTGCCACCGCAGCCCCCAGCGGCTCACGCTGGAGCTGACGCTGCCGGGGGAGGGTTGGCTTGCAACCGGTGATCCCCGCCTGGAACTGGCCCTGACCAGCGTGCTCGAACACCGGCAGACGGGCTGCCAGTACTGGGCTTTGCAGCATGCCGCCGCCGAGCCCGATTTTCATCAACGGGGCAGCTTCATTGCCCTTGAACAGCTGCATTGAGGAGCAGTTCCTGAACGGAACCGCCCCCACTTCAGGCAGCAAAGGTGAAGCAAACCTGCTGTTTGCCGCAAGCACCCTTCCGAAAAGTAGCCTGCACTACAAATCCGGTCGGTTCTGTTGCACGTCACACACTGCGGGGATGAGCACCTGATCAGCCTCTCCAGCGATGAGGCGGCCTCCCTGGTGGATGCCTGCGCCCTGCTGCTGCTGGCTGCGCAGACCACCCCCGGCTGTGAACTGAAACCTGAGATGGCGGCCGTGCTGCGCACGGTGTTCGAGCAGTTCAGCGGCCACACCGTCGAGTGATCCCCGCCTAGACCGGGGCCATGCACGCCCTCTCCCTGCCCACCTGGTGGATCCACGTGGCCTCCGTGCTCGAGTGGGGCCTGGCGATGCTGGCGATCCAGCGCTGGGGGCAACGCCGCGGTGAACGGGCCTGGAGCTGGCTGGCCCTGGCCATGGCGCCCGCCTTGGTGAGCGCCATGGCCGCCTGCACCTGGCACCTGTTCGACAACGCCGAAGCCCTCAACGGGCTGGTGGTGCTGCAGGCGGGCACCACCGCCCTGGGCAACGGCACCCTGGCCCTGGCGGCCTGGAACCTCAACCGCCTGGCGCGGCCCTGATCCCATGGATGCCACCCGCCTGCTGAACGCCCTGGCGGCCATCGACCCGGCCCCCCTGTTTGCCGTGTCGCTGCTGCCCTACCTGCTGTTTTTGTGGTGGAGCTGGCGCAGCGGCCGCATGCCACGGCTGGCCTTCTGGGGCTTTTGCCTCACGCTGCTGTTTGTGCTGGTCACGATCGTGGCCGCCCTGGTGGCCGAGCGGGTCTACGGGCACCAGCTGGCGGATGTGGATGCCCTGCACGGGGGCGCAGAGGCGATGCTGACCCTCAGCAACCTGTTGGTGCTGCTGGGGTTTCAGCGAGAAGGCCAGCGGGCCGGCGCAGTGAACAAGTCTTAAGCGCCCCAGGCCGCAGGCCCATCTCCCCCGGAAGATGTGGTGTCGCCTGAGATTCCGATGCTCGCTCCCCTGCTGGCCATCGCCCCCGCTTCCGTTGCCTGGTCGCCCAAGGTGGGCCTGGTGATGATCGTTGCCAATGTGATCGCCATCGGCATCGGCAAAGCCACCATCAAGTACCCCAACGAGGGCGCCCAGCTGCCCAACGCCACCATGTTCGGGGGCATGAGCCACGCCGCCCTGCTGGCCACCACCTCCTTCGGCCACATCCTGGGCATGGGCGCGATCCTCGGTCTGGCCGCCCGCGGCGTGGTCTGAGGCTCAGGCCAGCGCTCAGCGCCAGCCCAGGGCATAGGGCAGCGCCCGCAGGCCATAGCGCTCGAAGCGGTAGTTGAACAGCAACGCCGCGAGATCCTCGGCGTTGCAGGCCTCCAAGCCCGTGAGCAGGCGCTCGAGCCGGCGATCCGCCGCGGGCGTCCGCAACCCAAGCCAGGTGCGCTGGGCCAGGCGCCCACTGAGGCTCCAGCGCCACCCCAACCGCCGCCGCAGCCGCCGGGGATAGGGGTCCAACGCCTGGGGATGGCCCGCCAGGGCCGCCAACAGCAGGGGCGCCAGGGTGGCGCTGCTGCTGAGGGCATGGCGTATGCCCTCGCCCCCCAGCAGGTTGGCGGTGCTGACCGCATCGCCCAGGCCCAGCAGGGGCCCCCGCCGGTGGGGCTCGCGGCGGCGGATGCTGCTGCGCACCAGGCCGCCATGGCGGTCGAGCACGGTGGCATCGGCAAGCCCCAGCCGCACCTGCAGCTGCCGCAGCAAGCCCTGCAGGGGCGGTTGGGCGGTGCCGGCATCCTGCAGCCGGCAGATGCCCAACTTCAGCACCCCCGGCTGCATCGGAAACACCCAGCCATAGCCCTGGGGAACCCAGTCGCTGCCGAGCATGAAGCTCAGCTGCTCGGCCCAGCGGCGCCAGCGGGGGGGATCCACCTGCAGCAGCCATTCCACCCCCACACCGGCCACCAGGGGATCGGCGGAAGGGGGCGGCTCCCCCAGCAGGGCGCGCTGTTGCCCGGTGGCATCCACCAGCCAGCGGGGGTGCAGGGTGCGCCGCTGGCCGTCGGGGTCGCGCAGCTGCACCCGGGCGCCGGCACCGCTGGCTCGCCAGCCCTCGCAGTGGACCCCCAGCTGCACGCGGGCACCGGCCGCGGCGGCCCGCTGGGCCATCCACTGGCGCAGGGCTCCGAAATCCAGCACCGCCCCCAGCGGCTCGTCCGCCATCCACAGGCGCTCGCTGGGGCCCGGCCCCAGCAGCTGCCAGCCGCGCCAGCGGGCGGCGATCACCGTCTCCGGCAGGTGGTGCTCCCGCACCGCCGCCAGCGGCAGGGCGGCGCTGCTGAAGGCGGCCCGGGTGAGGTCGGCGAGGCGATCCACCAGCAGCACATCGGCGCCGCCGGAGGCCAGGCGCCAGGCGAGGTCGGCACCGGCGGGGCCGGAGCCGACGATCAACACCTGGGGATCAGACACCCACCGGCTGGCGGCGCAGGCTGGTGAAGCGCTGAAGGATGCCGTCGGCCATCTGGGGCGGCGTGAGCCCCAGGGCCTGCTTGCTCTGGTCGGGGCTGGCGTGGTCGACCAGCACATCGGGAATGCCGATGCGGTGCACGGGCACCAGCACGTCGTGGTCGTTGAGGGTTTCCACCACCGCCGCACCGAAACCGCCGGCCAGGCAGCCCTCCTCCATGGTGACCACGCGGCCGATGCGGCGGGCCATGGGCAGGATCAGGGCCTCATCCAGGGGCCGCAGGAAGCGGGCGTTGATCACGGCGGCGCGCACGCCCTGCTCCTGCAGCAGGCCGGCGGTGGCCATGGCGGGGGCCACCATGGCGCCATAGGCCACGATCAGCAGGTCGTCGCCGTCGGCGAGCAGTTCCCCGCGGCCAATCTCCAGGGGTTGCCAGCCCTCCTCCACCAGGGGGGCCCCCACCCCTTCGCCGCGGGGGATGCGCAGGGCCGTGGGGCCGTTGTGCTGCAGACAGGTGATCAGCATGCGCTGCAGCTCGGCCTCGTCCTTGGGGGCCATCACCGTGAAGTTGGGCACGCAGCGCAGGTAACTGATGTCGTACTGGCCCTGGTGGGTGGGGCCATCGGCGCCAACGATGCCGGCCCGGTCCATCACGAACGTGACGGGCAGGTTCTGGATGCCCACGTCGTGGATCAGCTGGTCGTAGGCGCGCTGCAGGAAGGTGCTGTAGATGGCGCACACGGGGCGGAGCCCTTCACAGGCCATGCCGGCGGCCATGGTGACGGCGTGCTGCTCGGCGATGCCCACATCGAAATATTGCTGGGGCCGTGCCTTCTCCAGTAGATCCAGGCCGGTGCCGGTGGCCATGGCGGCGGTGATGCCCACCACCCGGGGATCCTGCTCGCAGATCTTCACCAGCGTCTGGCCAAACACCTTGCTGTAGCTGGGGGGTTTGGGTTTGCTGGAGGGGTAGGCCTTGCCGGTGGCCAGGTCGAAGGCGCTTTGGGCGTGGTAGCCCACCTGGTCGGCTTCGGCGTAGGCATAGCCCTTGCCCTTGGTGGTGGCCACGTGCACGAGCACGGGTCCCTCGTGCTCGTGGGCCTGCTGGAACACCTTCACCATGCCGGCGATGTCGTGGCCGTCCACGGGCCCCATGTAGGTGAAGCCCAGCTCCTCAAACACGGCCCCCAGCTTGGGCACCGCCAGGCGCTTCATGCTCTCCTTGAGGTTTTTGAGCTCCGTGGGCAGCTCCCCGTGCAGGAAGGGGAGGTGCTTGATGGCCTCCTCGGCGTTGTCCTGCAGAAACTGCAGCGGCTTGCTGTGCCGCATGCGGTTGAGGTGGGTGGAGAGGGCCCCCACCGGCGGGCGACTGATCGACATGTCGTTGTCGTTCAGCACCACCAACAGGCGCGTTTTGGGCAGGTGGCCGGCGTGGTTGATCGCCTCCAGGGCCATGCCACCGGTGAGCGACCCGTCGCCGATCACCGCCACACATTTGAACGCCTCGCCGCGCTGATCCCGCGCCAGGGCCATGCCCAGGGCCGCGGAGATCGAGGTGCTGGCATGGCCGGCACCGAAGTGGTCGAAACGGCTTTCGCAGCGCTTCAGATAACCCGCCACGCCGTTCTGCTGGCGCAGGGTGTGGAAGTCGTTGTAGCGGCCGGTGATCAGCTTGTGGGGATAGGCCTGGTGGCCCACATCCCACACCACCCGGTCGTGGTCGAGGTCGAGGGTTTGGTAGAGGGCCAGGGTGAGTTCCACCACCCCCAGGCCGGGGCCGAGGTGGCCACCGCTGGTGCTCACCACCTCCAGGTGGCGTTCGCGGATCTGGCGGGCGATGCCCTCCAGCTCGGCGGTGCTCAGGCCGTGCAGCTGATTCGGGTGCGTCAGCTCACTGAGGTGCATGCCTGAGGCCTTCAACCTGATCGAGCCTACGCGCAGCCACCGGGGGAGTGTCGGTTCAGCACAGACGTTCTGGGGGATCCCGGCGGCGCTTGCCACACTGAGGGGATCACCGCAGGGCCATGAGCACATCCGCCGCCAGCCATGAGGGCCGCCCCGGGCCCACGGAGCAGGAGCTGCTGCAGCGCATCCTGCGGGCACGGGTGTACGACGTGGCGATCGAATCGCCCCTGGATCCGGCGCCCAACCTGTCGCGGCGGCTGAACAACACCGTGCTGCTCAAACGGGAGGACCTGCAGCCGGTGTTCAGCTTCAAGTTGCGGGGCGCCTACAACAAAATGGCTGGCCTCAGCGCAGCGGAGCTGGAGCGGGGCGTGATCGCCGCCAGCGCCGGCAACCATGCCCAGGGGGTGGCCCTGGGGGCCCAGCGCCTGGGCTGCCGGGCTGTGATCGTGATGCCGGTGACCACCCCCGAAATGAAGGTGCGGGCCGTGGGCAACCGCGGGGCCGAGGTGGTGCTCCACGGCGACACCTACGACGCCGCCTGCGCGGAGGCGCTGCGGCTGGCGGAACAGCGGGGGCTCACCTTCATCCATCCCTTCGACGACCCCGATGTGATCGCCGGCCAGGGCACCGTGGCCCTGGAGATCCTGCGCCAGTGCTCCGAGCCGCCGCAGGCCATCTACGTGGCGGTGGGCGGTGGCGGCCTGATCGCCGGCATCGCCGCCTATGTGAAGAGCCTCTGGCCCGAGGTGGAGGTGATCGGCGTGGAGCCGGTGGATGCCGATGCGATGACGCGCTCCCTGGCCCTGGGGGAACGGGTCACCCTGGAGCAGGTGGGCCTGTTTGCCGATGGGGTGGCGGTGCGGCAGGTGGGGGAGCGCACCTTCGAGCTGGCTCGCCGCTACGTGGACGCCATGGTGACCGTGGACACGGACGCCATCTGCGCGGCGATCAAGGACGTGTTTGAAGACACCCGCTCGATCCTCGAACCCGCCGGCGCCCTGGCGGTGGCCGGCATGAAAGCAGATGTGGCCAGGCGCGGGCGCCGGGGGCAGACCCTGGTGGCCGTGGCCTGCGGCGCCAACATGAACTTCGATCGCCTGCGCTTCGTGGCGGAGCGCACGGAGATCAGCGAAGACCGCGAAGCGATGCTGGCGGTGGAGATCCCCGAGCGGGCCGGCAGCCTGCGGGAGTTCTGCACCCTGCTGGGCCAGCGCAACCTCACGGAATTCAGCTACCGCCTGGCGGACCCGGGGCGCGCCCACATCTTCGTGGGGGTGCAAACCAGTGGCAGCAGCGATGAGCAGAACCTCATCCACGACCTGCAACAGGCGGGCTTCCCCTGCCTCGACCTCTCCAACGACGAGCTCTCGAAGCTGCACCTGCGGCACATGGTGGGGGGGCGCATGCCCGCCGCCGCCGGGGAGGCGGCGGGCCACGGCCGCGAGCTGCTCTACCGCTTCGAATTCCCGGAGCGGCCAGGGGCGCTGATGCGCTTCCTCACCAGCCTCCACCCCAACTGGAACATCAGCATCTTTCATTACCGCAACCACGGCGCCGACGTGGGCCGCATCGTGGTGGGGGTGCAGGTGCCCCCCGGGGAGATGGGCGACTGGCAGGACTTTCTGCAGGGCCTCGGCTACCAGTGGGTGGATGAAACGGACAACCCGGCCTACCGCCTGTTTCTGGGGGAACTGGCCGGAGCCGTTGGGGTGGGATAACTTGCCGCTGGACCTGGGGTAGCCATGGATCGCGAAACCCCTGACCCCCAGCTGGAACCCCGGGATCAGCTGTCGTTGCCGGCGCGCCTGGAGGCAATCCTGTATTTGAAGGGCCGTGCCCTCAGCCTCGGCGAGCTGGCGGAGATCGCCGCCGTGGGCCGCGACCAGGCGGAGCTCGGCCTGATCACCTTGATGGCGGACTACGCCCACCGCGACACCGCCCTGGAGGTGCGCCAGGAGGGGCAGCGCTACAGCCTGCAGCTGCGCGATGGCCTGGGGGATCTGGTGCAAAACCTGCTGCCGGTGGACCTCTCCACCGCCGCCCTGCGCACCCTGGCCACCATCGCCCTCAAGAAACGCATCCTGCAATCGGAGCTGGTGGACCTGCGCGGCTCCAGCGCCTACGACCACATCAAGGAGCTGCTGGCCCAGAACTTCATCGAGCGCAAACGCCAGAGCGACGGGCGCTCCTTCTGGCTCACCCTGAGCGAAAAGTTCCACCGCACCTTCTCGGTGAAAACCGACGACCTGGTGCCCAGGCGGCAGGCCCAGGCCGAACCCGACGCGGCCGAGCCGCTCGATCGGGCTGCCTAAAGTTCCATGAGCACCTCGCCCCACCCCACCCGGCACCCATGGCACCTGTGATCGGCGATCTGATCGGAGTTCTGGCCCAGACCCTCTCGATCTACACCCTGGTGCTGCTGGTGCGGGTGCTGCTCACCTGGTTCCCCAACCTCGACTGGGGCAATCCGGTGCTCTCCACCGTGAGCGCCGTCACCGACCCCTACCTGAACGTGTTCCGCGGGCTGATCCCGCCGCTGGGGGGGCTGGACCTCTCAGCCATCGTGGCCTTCCTGGCCCTGCAGCTGATCCAGTCGCTGCTGGAGCAGAGCCGGGCGCTGTTCTACGCGGCCTACTGAGGCAGCCCCCCTCAGGAGGCCACTTCCAGCTCAAGCGGCAGCAGGTCGTCGTAGGCGCCGGCCCGGGTGCGCACCGGCGCCTTGAATCCACGGGCTTTCACGTTGGTGAACCGGAACGGCCCCGGGGTGCCCGCCGGCACCGCCAGCCGCAGGGCAAAGGTGGAGTCGCCCGGTGGCACATCACCGATGGAGCCCACCCGGGCGCGGTTCTGCAGCACCGGTTCACCGCTGGCGTCAAGGATCTGGGCAAACACATCGGTGTCCACCACGGGCTTGCGGCCGGGGTTGGTCACCGTGCCCCGCAGCACGTAACAGCTGGCGCCGCTGGGGCGCCGCAGCTGCGGTTGGGCGCCGATGTCGTCGCTGGGGCAGGGCTCGAGGCTCACCTGCGACACCGTCAGATCAGCGGCCGCCTGGGCAGGGGGCACGGCGGGCAGCAGCAGCCCACAAAGGCAGAGCAGTGCGGCCAGGACATGGATCTGCAGCGTGCGCATGGGGCCTGGCAACACAATTCAGCGGTGGTCGCCGCTGCCGGAGATCACGTTACGGGCGGCACGGCTGGCCAATTTCTGCAGGTTGGCCTCGGCGATCTGATCGAGTTCGAACCCCAGCTCGCTGGCCAGTTGGGCCACGTACCAGAGCA
>RHBP01000191.1 GCA_010030955.1 Synechococcaceae bacterium WBB_10_009
CTGCAGCCCCCGGGGGGTGGGCTGCTGCAGCATCTCCGCCACCGGCCCCAGCACCGCGGCATAGGTTTTGCCCGCCCCGGTGGGCACCTGCAGCAGGCCGCTCTCCCCCGCCAGGTAGGCCCTCCAGCACTGGCGCTGAAACGGCATCGGCGTCCAGCCCTTGCCCGCAAACCAGGCCTCGATCGGCTGCAGGGCCGCTTCCGTGCCGGCCGCGCCGCTCATGGGCTGGCCTCCAGCAGCGCCAGGGCGCTGGCCAGGCTGTCGGCCTCCGCCGCCGGTTTGTCGCGCCGCCAGCGGCTGATGCGCGGGAAGCGCACCGCGATGCCGCATTTGTGGCGCGATGAGCGCTGCAGCCCCTCAAAGGCCAGCTCGAACACCTGCAACGGCTCCACCGCCCGCACCGGCCCGAAGCGCTCGGTGGTGTGGCTGCGGATCCAGCGGTCGAGCTCGCGGATTTCGCCATCGTCGAGCCCGGAGTAGGCCTTGGCGAAGGTCACCAACTGCCCCTCGCCGTTCCACAGCCCGAAGCTGTAATCGGTGTAGAGGTTGGCGCGGCGGCCGCTGCCCGCCTGGGCGTAGAGCAGCACCGCATCCAGCCGCAACGGCTCGAGCTTGTGCTTCCACCAATGGCCGCGCTTGCGCCCCACCAGGTAGGGGGAGTCGATCGCCTTGAGCATCAGCCCCTCGGCGCGGCGCGCCCGGGCGTTTTGGCGCAGCGGCTCCAGCGCCTCCCAGCTGTGCAGCGGTTCCACCGCCGGCAGCCGCCAGCGCCCCCGCAGCGGCGGCTCCACCTGGGCCATCCAGCGGCCGTGCAGCTGCTCCAGGTGCTGGCGCCGCTGGGCCAGGGGCAGCTGGCGCAGGTCGTTGCCGCCGGATTCCAGCAGGTCGTAGCCGATGAAGCAGGCGGGGCACTGGCGCTGCAGCGCCGCGCTCGGCGCCTTGCGGCCCAGGCGGCGCTGCAGGCTGGCGAACGGCTCCGGGGCGGCGGCGTTTGGCTCCCACACGATCACCTCCCCATCGAGCACGGTGCCCACCGGCAGGCTCTGGGCCAGGGCGATCAACTCCGGGAAGGCGTCGTTGATCAGGTCTTCGCCGCGGCTCCAGAGGCTGCAGCCGTGGCTGCGGTGGATCAGTTGGCCGCGGATGCCATCCCATTTCCACTCCACCTGCCAGGCCTGCGGCGGCTGATCCAGCAGCAGCTGCGGATCCAGGGGGCTGGCCAGGAAGAAGGGGTAGGGGCGCGCCGCCACGCTGTCGCCGTTGGCATCCGCCGCCACCAACGTGTTCCAGGCCTCGGCACTGGGCGCAAAGCCCCCCATCAGCCGATGGGCCAGCACCGCCTCCTCCAGAGCGGCACTGCGGGCCACGGCGCGGGTCACCAGCCCGGTGGACACGCCCACCCGGAAGCCGCCGCTGAGCAGCTTGTTCACCAGCAGCAGCAGCTCCGGTGGGCAGCTGGCCCAGCAGGCGCGCACCGCCTGCGCCTGCTCCTCCCCCTGCAGGGCCGCCAGCTGCGGCAGCCGCTGCTCCATCCACCGGTGCAGGGGGGCATCCACGGCCACGCCGTTGGGTGGGCTGGTGGCCGGGCTGGCCTCGCCCCGCTGGGCCCACAGCAGGCTCACGGTTTCGGCCGAATCCCCCACCTGGCTGTGGCAGGCCTCAAACAACCACTCCGGCAGCCCGGTGCCCTCCAGGCAGATCTCCCGCAGGCGGCGGCCGGTGATCAGCCGCCGGCGCCGCTTGCCCAGCAGCAGGGCCAGGGCCCAGGCGGCATCCTCCGCCGCTGCGGCGCGGAAGTAGGCCTCCAGCGCCTCCAGCTTGGCCCCCGTGCGGGTGGTGCCATCCACCGCCTCAAACAGCGCCTGGAAGGCCCTCATGCGGGGGGCTCCGGGGGCGCGCCCTCCTGGGTTTCGCCTTCAAAGCGCTCCGCCTCAAAGGCCCCCTCCAGCGGTTCGGCCGCCACCCCCTCCACCTCCCGCAGGTAGCGGGCCAGCACCGTGCTCTGGCCGTGGGTCACGTACACCTGCCGGGCGCCGCTGTCGCGCACCGTGCGCAGCAGCCCTGGCCAATCGGCATGGTCGCTGAGTACGAAGCCGCGGCCGGTGCCGCGCCGCCGTCGCGCCCCCCGCACCGCCATCCAGCCACTCACGAAGGCGGTTTGGGCGTTGCGCAACCGCGCCAGCCCCCGGCCCCGCAGGGCCCCCGGCGGTGCCACCACCAGCCGCCCCTCCAGCGGGGTGCCCCGGGGCAGCTCGGCCAACGGACGTGTGGGGGGCATCGCCACACCCGCCTCGCGGTAGGGCGCCATCAGCGCCTCCACGGAGCCATGCAGCAGCACCTCGTCGTCGATGCCGAGCCGATGCAGCTCCGATAGCACCCGCTGGGCCTTGCCGAAGGCGTAACAGAGCAGCAGCGAGGGCCGATCACCGGCGCTGCGCCACCAATCCACGATCTCCTGGGCCACGGAGCCGCCGCCGCGCCAGCGGTAGATCGGCAGGCCGAAGGTGGCCTCGGTGATCAACACGTCGGCGCCCACCGGCTGGAAGGGGGTGCAGCTGGGGTCGGCGCAGCGCTTGTAATCGCCGCTCACCAGCCAGCGCTCGCCGCCCGCCTGCAGCAGGATCTGGGCGCTGCCGAGCACGTGGCCGGCGGCATGGAACGACACCCGCGCTCCGCCGATGCGGTGCAGTTGGCCGTAGTCCACCGGGATCAGGTTGATGGCCGTCCCCAGCCGCTGCCGCAGGATCCCCTCCGCCTGGCCCACGGCCCAGTAGGTGCCGCAGCCGGGGCGGGCGTGGTCGGCGTGGGCGTGGGTG
>RHBP01000192.1 GCA_010030955.1 Synechococcaceae bacterium WBB_10_009
ATCCAGCTGACCGCGGTAGACGAGCCGGTGCTGGGCGTTGAACACAAAGAGATCCGGCGTGCAGGCCGCTTGGAAGGCGCGGGCCACGTCCTGGGTGGCATCGAACAGGTAGGTGAAGCGCCAGCCATGGTGTTGGGCCTGCTGCCGCAGCCCCGTGGGACCGTCCTGCGGATGGCTGAGGGTGCTGTTGCTGGCGATGGCCAGGATCTGGATCCGGGTGCCGAAATCGTGCTCGAGCCGGCTGATCTCGGGCTCGATGTGCTTCACAAACGGGCAGTGGGCGCAGAGGAACAGCACCAGCACCGGCTCGGCCGCCAGGCCTGTGCTGCTCCAGGGCACCCCGACCTCCCCGCTGCCCAATGGCCCCTCCGGACCCCACACCTGCTGCAGCTCGAAGCGGGGCAGGGCCGTGCCCAGGGGCAACATCTCCGAGGGGGTGAGCACCATGACGATCCGGACCGGCTGGCTGGGGCAGGATGCGCTCGAGTCTGTTGGGGTGTGGCCTTGCGCGTGAACTGGGGCCTGGCAGCGCCGCTGGCGCTGGTGCTGCTGACGGCCTGTGTGCCGGCGCAGCGGCGCCCCAGCTGGGCGATCTACCCCCTGCCCCGCGCCCAGCCCCACGACGGCCTGGCGGTTGTGAGCCAGCCCGATGGCTACGGCCTGCACCTCTGGCTGGAGACCGACACCAGCCAAGCGGGCGTTTGCCGGCCCCGCTGGTTGGCGGACCCGGCCCGGCTGTTTAACGGCAACGGCAGCGCCCCGTTCAGCTCCGGCCTGGCCACCCGGGCGGAGTTTTTCCAAGCCGTTGCCCGCAAGGATGTGCGCCGGGCCCTACGCCAGGAGCTGCAGGCCCTGTGTGCAGCTCGGGCACCAAAGGCCCGCTGGCAATGGAGCGAGCCGCCCCGCAACCCGCGTGAGATCCGCGTGCAGACCTTCCCCTTGGTGGAGGAGCAAGATCTGCTGCCGCCACCGTCGGAGGTGAGGCGGCGGGAGGAGGAGCTGCTTAACGGGGCCCAGGCGCAGTAGCCCACTGGGCCCAAACGGCGCGCTCGGCCTGGCGCCAGTAGCGGCTGAAGCGCCCCAGATTGGGCTCCGGCTCCAGCACCACAAACGGCTCCGGCTCCAGCACCTGCAGCGGCAGGTGCGGCTCCAGCTGGCGGCAGATGGCCTTGAAGCGCGGGTCGGTTGCGGCGCTGGTGACGATGCCGTCGGCCCCATGGGCCCCAGCGAAGGCCAACACCTGCTCGGCCACATCGCCCCGCCGGAGGGTCACCGGCAGCTCCAGCAGGCATTCATACAGAAACCCGATGCGCTTGAGGCTGAGGGATTGTGCCGGGGTCGCCCCCTCCAGCAGCGCCGTGTCGAACACGAACACCGCTGGCCGGCCGGGGTAGGCCACCAGGGCTGGGTTGCTGGGGCCAAGGGCCTCGCCGTGGATCCAGAGGATGGGGTGCTTCATCGCTGGAACAGGCGGCTGTCCAAGTCCTCGTAGCTGGCCTCAAACGGGCAACCTCGATCCCGCAGACAGCAGGCGGAGCAAAAGCGGCCGCCGCTGTAGCGCTCCAGGTTGCTGCGGTTGAAGATGTAGGGCTTGTGGCTGAAGCTGCTGGCCACCCATTGCCAGCTGAGGTTGTTGCTGGCCGGGTCGCCATCCAGCAGGTGCTGCAGAAACCAGCGGGCTCCCACCTGCCAGCGCAGCCGTCTCCAGTGCACCAGGTAGCTCGCCAGCCACATCCGGGCGTGGTTGTGCAGCCAGCCGCTGCTGTGCAGCTCGGCAATAAAGCCATCCATGCAGGCCAGGCCCGTGGAGCCGGTGGCGATGTCGTCCGGCAGGTCCGAGGCGTAGCTGTTGGAGGCGTGGCCAGTTTTGAGCGCTTCCTGGTCGTGCCAGATGCCATCGCCGAGCTGGCGCCAGAGCCGCTGCCAGTAATCGCGCCAGCCCAATTCATTGATCAGCTTTTCGCTGCTCTGGCGTTCCCGCGTGCGGCGGAACACGGCATCGCGCACCTCCGCCAGCGTCAGCACCCCATGGCGGATGTAGGGCGACAGGCGGGTCACGGGCCCATCCAGGAAATTGCGGCCCTTGCCGTAGCGCTGGGGTTGGATCCGTGTCAGCAGCTCCTCGGCGCGCCGCCGGCCCCCCTCGATGGGGCTGAGCCCCCCTTCGGCCTGGGGGAAGAGCTGCTTCAGCTCGCGTTCCAGGCTGTCGCGGCTGGTGAACTGCCGTGGCAAGTCGCCGGGTTGTTCCGGCCAGGCGAGCGGCACGCCGCTGCGGGGAGGGGTGGCCACGGGGTGGATCAATCCGCCAGCCGATCCTGCCGCCCAGGGCCCGCGGCCGTGGCTGGGGGAGAATCGCCCGATTGCTCTCCTGGCGCCGCTGGCGGCGCTGCTCCCCATGCTTCTCGATCTGCGCGGCAAGAAGGCCCTGGTCACGGGCATTGCCAACAACAAGTCGATCGCTTGGGGCATCGCCCAGCAGCTGCATGCCGCCGGGGCCGAGCTGGGGGTGACCTACCTGCCCGATGAGAAGGGCCGCTTTGAGGGCAAGGTGCGCGATCTCACTGCCCCCCTGGCCCCCACCCTCTTCGAACCGCTGAACGTGCAGGACCCCGCCCAGATCGAGGCGGTGTTCCAGCGGGTTCAGCAGCAGTGGGGCTCGATTGATGTGCTGGTGCACTGCCTGGCCTACGCCGGCAAGGACGAACTGGTGGGCGACTACTCCGCCATCAGCCCCGAGGGCTTTGGCCGCGCGCTGGAAGTGAGTGCCTATTCGTTGGCGCCCCTGTGCCGCTACGCCAAGCCTTTGTTTAAC
>RHBP01000193.1 GCA_010030955.1 Synechococcaceae bacterium WBB_10_009
GGAGTTGGTGGCGGCCCTGGTGCCCCTGCCGCCGGCCCGGGCTGCGGTGCGCTGGATCCGCTGGTTGTAGGGCCCGGTGCGCCCCGGGGGGCAATCTGGAGGCAGGCCTGCTCCGCCCGGCGATGACCTTCGCGGCCCACCGCGCCCGCAAACGCTTCGGCCAGCACTGGCTCACCGACGCCGCCGTGCTGCAGCGGATCGTGGCGGCGGCGGAGCTCACGGCCGCAGACACGGTGCTGGAGGTGGGGCCCGGCCGCGGGGCGCTGACGGAGCGGCTGTTGGCCTCGCCGGCGGCGGCGGTGCGGGCGGTGGAACTCGACCGCGACCTGGTGGAGGGCCTGCACCAACGCTTCGGCGCTGATCCCCGCTTCAGCCTCAGCGAGGGGGATGTGCTGGCCCTGCCGCTTCCACCGGCCTCCGCCGTGGTGGCCAACATCCCCTACAACATCACCGGTCCGCTGCTGGAGCGCCTGGTGGGCCGCCTCGACCGGCCGGTGGAGCAGCCCTACCGCCGCCTGGTGCTGCTGGTGCAGCAGGAGGTGGGGGAGCGCATCCGCGCCCGGCCGGGCAGCAGCGCCTATTCGGCCCTGAGCGTGCGCATGCAGCTGCTGGCCCGCTGCACGTCGGTGTGCGCGGTGCCACCGCGCTGCTTCCAGCCGCCACCGAAGGTGATGAGTGAGGTGGTCTGCATCGACCCCCTGCCGCCAGAGGAGCGGTTGGATCCGGCCCTGGCCCGCACGGTGGAGGGCTTGCTGCGGCGCTGTTTCGCCGCCCGCCGCAAGATGCTGCGCAACACATTGGCCGGCCTGCAAGCCCCCGAGCCGCTGCAGACCCTCTGCGCCGATGCCGGGATTCGCCTGGAACAACGGCCCCAGGAGGTGGCGCCGGCGGCCTGGGTGGCGCTGGCGGCGGGCTTGAATCGCCTCACCGCCTGATGCCCTCCATGGCTGAGCTGCTGGTCAGCGCCCCCGCCAAGATCAACCTGCATCTCGAGGTGCTGGGCCTGCGCAGCGATGGCTTCCACGAGCTGGCGATGGTGATGCAGATGCTCGACCTGGCGGACACGCTGCGGCTCGAGCCCACCGCCGATGGCCAGATCAGCCTGCGCTGCGACCGCAGCGACCTGCCCACCGACGGCCGCAACCTGATCGTGCGGGCCGCCGAGCTGTTGCGCGCCCGCGCCGGGCTGCCGGAGTTGGGGGTGGCGATGGCCCTCACCAAGCGCATCCCCATCGGCGCGGGCCTGGCGGGGGGCTCGAGCAACGGAGCGGCGGCCCTGGTGGGCCTCAACGCCCTTTGGGGTTGTGGTTTTTCAGAGGCGCAGCTGTTGGCGCTGGCGGCGGAGCTGGGGTCCGACATGCCCTTCTGCATCGCCGGCGGCACCCAGCTGTGCTTCGGCCGCGGGGAGGTGCTGGAGCCGGTGGCGTTGATCGAGCCGCCCGCCCTGGGGGTGCTGTTGATCAAGCACCCCGAGGCCAGCGTCTCCACCCCCTGGGCCTACGGCCGCTGCCGCCAGCAGCGCGAAGACTTCTACCTGAGCTCGGAGCCTGAGTTTGAACAGCGCCGCGGGGCGCTGCGCACCGGCCCTCTGCTCACGGCCCTGCGCCAGGGGCCGCCCTGCTCGGCACTGCCCCCCCTGCGCAACGATCTCCAAGCCGTGGTGGAACCGGAGGTGGCCAGCGTGCGGGAGGGGTTGGCGATCCTGCGCCGGGCGGCAGGGGCCCTGGCGGTGGCCATGAGCGGTTCCGGCCCCAGCCTGTTTGCCCTGTTCCCGGACCGAGCCAGCGCCGCCTCCGCCCACGCCCCCCTGGCGGCGGAGCTGCAGCGGGCTGGATTCGAGGCCTGGGTGTGCGGCTGCCAGGGCGGGGGTGCCACCCTGGGCTGATGGCCACACAGGATCCCACCCCCGTCGCGGGCACCAGCCCACGCCCGCGCAAGGGCCCGCTCAGTTTCATCAGCGGCTCGCTGACCAGCTTCGGCCTCGGTTGGCTGTCCCTGCAGCTGTCGTTCCGGGTGGTGGGCTGGTACGCCGAGCACCCCCCCCACTACACGGCCCGTTTCGCCCAGAGCATCGCCGTGTTCATGAAGACCCTGATCGAGGGCATGACTTTCCTGGCCACGTTCACCTTCGCCTTCGTGGGCCTGGGGCTGTTCCTCACCTTCATCCGCAGTCTCTTACCGGGATGGAGCCAGGCCGAGGAAACTCCCTAGCCTTGGGCAACCCAGGCCTTCGCCCGATGACCGGCCACGACCTGCAACTGCTGGTGTTGCTGCTCTCCCCCGGCATGCTGCTCTCGGTGCTGCTGCTGGCCACATTCGCCGCGGGCGGCTGAGATAAGTTGGCCCAGCGACCGGCCAGAGCCGGACTGATTGCGCCGCCGTGGCCGAGACCCTGCTGTTCAACGCCCTGCGCGAGGCCATCGATGAGGAAATGGCCCGTGACCCTCACGTCTGCGTGATGGGTGAGGACGTCGGCCAGTACGGCGGGTCCTACAAGGTCACCAAGGACCTCTACGACAAGTACGGCGAACTGCGGGTGTTGGACACCCCGATCGCCGAGAACGCCTTCACGGGCATGGCCGTGGGTGCCGCCATGACGGGCCTCCGCCCGATCGTGGAGGGCATGAACATGGGCTTCCTGTTGCTGGCCTTCAACCAGATCTCCAACAACATGGGGATGCTGCGTTACACCAGCGGCGGCAACTTCACGATCCCCGCGGTGGTTCGCGGTCCCGGCGGTGTGGGCCGCCAGCTGGGGGCGGAGCACAGCCAGCGGCTGGAGGCCTACTTCCACGCCGTGCCC
>RHBP01000194.1 GCA_010030955.1 Synechococcaceae bacterium WBB_10_009
TTGGGGCGCCGCAGACCGTGGCGATCGCAGTAATCCCACACCGCCTGGTTCACGATCTCCTTCCAGCGGCTCAGGTAGCCGGCCTCTTTGGCCTTGAAGGCGCGGCCCTCCTCGGTGTCGGGGCGGCCCGCTTCCCACCACTTCAGCCAGGGGGTGCCGAAGGCGTGCACGAAGAAGTCGAACAGGCCGGTGAAGCTCACGCCCACGATCGGATCCCAGGCGCGGCTCTGGCGGTAGCGCTCCACTTCAAACCGGTGGTTGAGGAGGCAGGCCACCGCCAGGCCACCGGCGGTGAAGGCCTCCTCCTGGGCCACCAGGTCGTCGGGGTCGATGCGGTTGAGGTGGATCTCCGCCAGGTTGCAGTGGAAATCAGCCCCGAGGATCTCGCCGCAGGGGTTGAGGCCGTAGCGGCCCAGGCGGTGCTCCAGCTCCTTGGCGCTGATCTCGGGGTGGTGGGTGGTGAGCCAGCGGCCCGCCTCCTCGCGGCCCTGGTCGCAGTAGATCTCGATGAACTCAGCCCGCAGCTCGGGGGTGGGCAGCAGGTCGGCGTTGGAGCGGGCGATGGCCTCGGGGGCGAACTGGATGGCCCCTTCGCCGGATTGGAACTGCTTGGTCACCGCCTCGAGCACCGTCTCGCGGCTGGGGCGGCTGTGGAACACGCGGGTGTGGTTGGCCATCCGCAGGGCATCGCGCTCGGGGTCGATGCGCCAGTTGCCGTCGCTGTCCTGCTGCCAGAGGTTGTCCTTGGCGGTGGAGGCGGCGGTGTCGTCGGCGGCGAACTGGCGCATGCCGGCGCTGCGGCGGATGTTGCCGGCCACGATCGTCACGGCCGCCTCATCGATCAGCAGGCAGCACTCCACGGAGGTGAGCTGGCGGCCCTGGGCCCTGTTGAGGATCTGGGCCACCCGGCCGTAGAGGTCCTTCAGCTTCACCGGGTTGGCCATGCCGCCGAAGCCCTTGAGGGTTTCGCCCACCGGCCGCACGTCGGAGAGATCCACGGAGATCTCGATCGGGCTGGCGGCGTCGAAGCGCGCGTCGCTGCAGAGGTTGAGCAGCAGCTGGTAGCTGTCCACCCAGCCGCGGCGGGTGTCGCCCACCTTGATGTGCACCGACTGGCCGTCGATGCGGTGGGTGGTGTCGTCCTGGCGTTGGCCGGCGGGGGTGGCGCCGATGTCGCTCACGCCGGTGATCGTGAGCCGGTTGCGCACCGCCGGCAGCTGGCCGATCAGGTGGGGCTCAATGATGGCGCCGGTGCCGCAGCCCATCATCGCCAGGTCCATCATCAGACCGAAGGCTTCCCAATCCACCAGGTTGGTGGAGGTGCAGTTGTAGGCGCCGGAGAAGTTGTGCTGCTGCTCGATCCAGGGGGTGCCGCCGATCCACAGCCAGCGGCCGGAGGGCAGGGCCTTCTGCTCCCGCTGCATGCGCCGCAGCAGCTCCACCTCCTCCTGGTTGAGGTTCCCGAGCTTGCGCAGGCCCTCGAGGTTGCGCTCCGCCACCTGGTGCCAGCTCTCACGGCCCTGGGGGGTCTTGCGCGAATAGGTGCGGTAGAAGACCGGGTTCGCCGCCGGGGCCGTGGCGGGGAAGTCGGGCCTGGGGCCGTTGAGGGGGGCCGCAACCAGCGTGTCGGCCGCGGTGCTGGCCGGGGTGCTGGCCGTGGTGTTGGCTCCAGGAACAGACAGGGTCACAGGCGGCTGAGGGCGGGGCGTGCCCGGCACCATAACGCCACTGGTGGGGTCCGCAAGCGGTCGTTGCCACCAGTGACAGTGGCGGGGTCGATGCCGCCAGCATGAGTCCCCACATCCCAGCCATGGAGCGCGTTCCCGAGCCGGAATTGATGGATGGCGCCGAGCAGGCGGCCGCCTACGCCGCCGCTGATTTCAGCGCCAGCGATGGGGCGGTGATCATGCGCCTCGGGGAGCTGTTCTCGGAGGGCCTGGGGCCCCGGCTGGTCGACCTGGGCTGCGGCCCCGGCAACATCAGCTTTCGGTTGGCGCAGCTGCGGCCCGCCCCGGCCGAGGTGCTGGCCATCGACGGCGCACCCGCGATGCTGGCCCTGGCGGCCCGGGAGCTGGAGTGCCGCCGCCAGCGGCAGCCCGATCTGCCGCAACGGTTGGCGTTTCGCCTTAGCCGTCTTCCCGATCCGGCCCTGCCGGGGGGCTTCAGCGCCGTGGTGAGCAACAGCCTGCTGCACCACCTCCACGACCCCGCCGTGCTGTGGGGGGCTGTGCGGCAGCTGGCGGCCCCCGGGGCCCGCATCTTTGTGAAAGACCTGCGCCGCCCCGCCGATGCCGCGGCCGTGGAGGCCCTGGTGCAACGCCATGCGGCGGATGCGCCACCGGTGCTGCAGCACGACTACCGCGCCTCCCTGCAGGCGGCCTTCACCCCCGAGGAGGTGCGCGGCCAGCTGCGGGCGGCGGGCCTGGCTGACGCCCTGCAGGTGGCCCCCGCAGACGACCGCTACCTGGAGGTGTGGGGCCGCCTGGCCTGAGTGGCCTGGCAGGCTGAGCCGATGACCAGCAGCACCACCACCCCAGAGTTGCAGGCGCTCGCCGAGGCGGTGGCGCGGCGGCGCAACTTCGCGATCATTTCCCACCCGGACGCCGGCAAGACCACGCTCACCGAGAAGCTGCTGCTCTACGGGGGGGCGATTCAGCAGGCCGGCGCGGTGAAGGCCAAGGGGGAGCAGCGCAAGGTCACCTCCGACTGGATGGAGCTGGAGAAGCAGCGCGGCATTTCGATCACCTCCACGGTGCTGCAGTTCGACTACAGCGGCAGCACGGTGAACCT
>RHBP01000195.1 GCA_010030955.1 Synechococcaceae bacterium WBB_10_009
GGCTGCTGCGCAGCAGCCGCAGGCTGCAGCAGCGGGTGGAGCAGCTGCGCCGCTGGCGGCAGCGGCTGGGGGCTGAGGCCCCCGCCCAGCGGGCGGAAGGGCTCTCGGAGTGGGAGCGGCTGCGGCTGCAGCGCGACCTGGAGGACGACCTGCCGGCCCTGCTGTTGGACTGGCCCACGGCCCCCGCCACCGCCTGGCTGGCGCGCTGGCGGAACCCCGATGACCCGCTGTTCCACCCGCGGGCCGCCATCGACGGGCTCACCCTGCAGCGGGAACTGGGGTTGCCGGCCTCGCCGCGGCTGGGGGCCCTGCTGCAACACCTGATGCAATTGCGGGCCTTTGGACGGCTGCAGGGCCGCCTGGAGGCCCTGGAGGCGGCCCAACGCTGGCTGGCTGCGCACCCGGTGGACAGCAAAGCGGCACCGCGCCGTGGTTAACTTTCCGAGCAAAGGCGTTACTCAACGACCTCAAACACGCCAGGCCTGCATGGGTCCTCGGTGCTGCGAGCGGCGCAACGGAAGCGGTCATTGCGGATCCTGCAGATGAATCTGCAGACGAACCAGCACCTGAATCTGCGGCTCAATCTGCAGCTGACGTCCTGTCCACATCGCGTTCAACAACCATCCCCATCCAGGCTCCCCCTGGGTTCAGGGCTGGTTGTGAACCCCGCGGCCCCCAGACCTGGCAACACCTTTTTTCCCTGTCCTGATCCCCATGAGCGTTCGCCTCTACGTCGGCAACCTGCCGCAGAGCTTTGACACCCAAGAGCTCGATGCCCTGTTTGCCAGCGTGGGGGAAGGGATCCGCTTCAAGGCGGTGCAAGACCGCGAAACCGGGGCCGGCCGCGGGTTCGGCTTCGCCAATGTCGACACCGACGCGGTGGCCGATGCGGTGATCGAACAGCTCAACGGCCGCGAGTTCGGCGGCAACGCCCTGCGCGTCGAGCGCTCCGAGCGCCGCGATGAGCGCCGCAGCGGCCCCAACGACCGCCGCCCCGCCGCCGCCGGCAACACCGTGGCCCGCAAGGCCGTCAACAAGGTGGTGCACCGCGACGACGTGGAAGCCGGCGCCCCCGACCCCCGCTGGGCCGGCGAACTGGCCAAGCTCAAGGGCCTGCTCGACGGCCAGAAAGCAGCCGTCTGATTGCCATGCAGGAGGCCAGCTGGTCCTGGGGCAAGCACCGGATCAGCTACCTGCGCGTGTCGCCCCCCGGCGCCAGCCCTCCCTCCGGGAGGGCTGTGCTGTGCGTGCATGGCTTCGGCGCCTCGAAGCGCCACTGGCGCCACAACCTCACCGCCCTGGCCGCCGATGCGGAGGTGTACGCCATCGACCTGCTGGGCTTTGGGGCCAGCGCCAAACCGCCCTCGCAGCTGGCGGGTGAGGCCGCCAGCGCCACGAGCGTGCGCTACAGCTTCGACCTCTGGGCCGAGCAACTGGTGGCCTTCACCGACCAGGTGATCCAAGGCGACCAAGGGCAGGCGTCACCCATCGCCCTGCAGTTGATTGGCAATTCAATCGGCGGCGTCGTGGCCCTCAACGCCGCCCGGCTGCTGGAGCAGCGGGGCACCCCCGCACAGCAGGTGATCCTGATCGACTGCGCCCAGCGGGAACTCGACCTCAAACGCCTGGCGGAGCAACCCTGGAGCGCCCAGCTGGGGCGGCCGCTGTTGATGGCCGTGGTGCGGCAGCGCTGGTTGATCGGCAGCCTGTTTCGGCTGCTGGCCAGGCCCTCGGTGGTGCGGCAGGTGTTGCAGCAGGCCTACCCCAGTGGCGGCCATGTGGATGCCGAGCTGGTGGAGCTGCTGGTGCAGCCCAGCCGCGACCCCGGTGCCAGCGAAAGCTTTCGCGGCTTCGTGAATCTGTTCGACGACTGGCTGGCCCCCCAGCTGCTGGAGCAGCTGGCCACCCCGGTGCGGATGCTCTGGGGTGAGGCGGATCCCTGGGAACCGGTGGCGGAGGCGGAGCGCTGGCGGCAGGCCTTCGCTTGCATCCAGGCGCTCACGGTGCTGCCCGGGCTGGGGCACTGCCCCCACGACGAAGCCCCCGAGCAGGTGAACCCGATCCTGAAGCGCTGGCTGGAGCTGGGCTGGAGCTAGCGGGCCTGGGCGATCACAAACGAGCGCGGCAGGTCCAGCAGCTTGCCGGCGGTGGGCACGTAGGCCCGGTGGTTGAAGACGTCGTAGTCGAGCTCTTCGATCGCATCGAGAATGCCCCGGTAGAGCCGCAGCGAGGCCCACACGGGCCAGCGGGCATCGGGGGCCAACCAGCGCACCCCCGCCTCGGAGCGGGCGAACCAATCGCGGGCGCGGGCCACCTGGAAGCGCATCAGGGAGCGCCAGGCATCGTTGAGGGTGCCGGCCAGCAGCTCCGCTTCGCTGTAGCCGAAGCGATCCAGGTCCTCCTGGGGCAGATAGATGCGGCCGCGGCCGCGGTCCTCACCCACATCGCGCAGGATGTTGGTGAGCTGGTTGGCGATGCCCAGGGCCACCGCCGCCTCGCTGGTGTCGGGGGCCTCGCTCCAGGGGGCTGAGGTGTAGGCGGGGTCGATGCCCATCACCTCCTGGGTCATCAGGCCCACGGTGCCCGCCACCCGGTAGCAGTAGAGGTGCAGCTGCTCGAAGCTGGCGTAGCGGGTGGTGGTGAGGTCCATCCGCATGCCCTCGATCATGTCGAGGTAGGGCTGCAGGGGCTGGGGGTAGCGCTCCAGCGTGTCCACCATCACGCGATCCAGCCCATCGGCCACCTCACCGCGGA
>RHBP01000196.1 GCA_010030955.1 Synechococcaceae bacterium WBB_10_009
GCGGCAGCCCGCAACCCACCCAGCAGGGAGTACTTGTTGTTGGAGGCGTAGCCCGCCATCAGCAGGCCGATGGGCTGAATGCTGCTGAGGGAGATCCACAGGAAGATCCCCACCCCCACATTGCTAATCAGCAGGTGCTGGCCGAAGGGCACCACCAGCCAGCTGAGGATCACCGGCACGAGCACCAGCACCGGCCCCAGGGTGAACAGCAGGCCATCGGCCCGGGCGGGGATGATGTCCTCCTTGAACAGCAGCTTGAGGCCATCGGCCATGGGCTGCAGGATGCCGAGGGCTCCGGCGTATTCCGGGCCAATGCGCTGCTGCACGGCGGCGGAGATCTTGCGCTCCAGCCACACGTTCACCAGCACACCCACCACGGCCGCCACCAGCACCAGCAGCATCGGCAGGGGAAGCCACAGCAGATGGGCCGCCCCGTGGGAGAGGCCAAGGCCCTCCAGCACCGAGGTGAAGCTGCCCTCAAGGTCGAGACCTGAACTCAACCCGGGGCTCACAACAGCAGGAGTGGCGGTCACCATGGCTGGCCGTTGGATGGGGGCAACTTAGGAGGCCGCAGCACTTATCGGGCCGCCAGCGGCGACCAATGCCGCCCCTGAGCACCGGTGTAGATCTGCGTCGGACGGTAGATGCGGTTGGCCCCCAGCTGCTCCTTCCAGTGGGCCAGCCAGCCGGCGGTGCGGGCGATGGCGAAGATCGGGGTGAACAGGTCCTCGGGGATGCCGAGCTTGCGGTACACCAGCCCGGAATAGAAGTCGACGTTGGGGTAGATGCCCTTGGGGCCGAGCCGTTCGGCCGCCACCGCCTCCAGCTTGCGGGCCAGGTCGTAGAGGGGGTCGTGGCCGAACTGGTCGAACAGCTGCTCCGCCAGCTTCTGCAGGATCACGGCCCGCGGATCCTTCACCTTGTATTCGCGGTGCCCAAAGCCCATGATCTTTTGCTTCTCGGCGATGGCCCGCTCCAGCCACGGCTCCACCTGGTCTTCGCTGCCGATGGTTTCGAGCATCACCAGCACGTCCTCATTGGCACCGCCATGGAGGGGGCCCGCCAGGGTGCCCACGGCGGAGGCCACCACCGCATAGGGGTCCGTGAGGGTGCTGGCGGTGACGCGGGCGCTGAAGGTGCTGGCGTTGAGGCT
Organism: Synechococcaceae bacterium WBB_10_009; assembly: GCA_010030955.1. Taxonomy (GTDB): domain Bacteria; phylum Cyanobacteriota; class Cyanobacteriia; order PCC-6307; family Cyanobiaceae; genus Vulcanococcus. The sequence continues at coordinate 1,154 of RHBP01000196.1, forward strand.
GTGCTCCGCGTGCAGGATCAGGCAGGCATCAAAGATGCGGGCCGCCAGGGGGTCCGGCTCCCGCTCCGTGAGCATGTAGAGAAAGTTGGCCGCGTAGGGCAGGTCGTCGCGGGGCTGAATCGGATCCTGGCCTTTGCGGATCAGCTGGAACGCCGCCACCATCGTGGGGATCTTGGCGATCAGCCGCACCACCGCCGACACGATGTACTCGGGATTGTCGAGGGCGCGGCGGGAATAAAACAGCCCCAGGGAGGCGGCACTGCTCTGCAGCGCATCCATCGGGTGCCCCTGGGAGGGGAAGCACTTCATCATGTCGCGGATGCGGAAGCTCACCCGCCGGTGCATCTGCACCTCGTGTTCAAACTCCCGCAGCTGCGCGGCCGTGGGCAACTCGCCCCAGATCAGCAGGTAGGCGGTTTCCAGGAAGGTGCTGTGGGCCGCCAGCTCCTCAACGCTGTAGCCGCGGTAGGTGAGCAGCCCCCGCTGGCCATCGATGTCACACACCGACGACTGGGTGGCCGGCACCCCCTCGAGGCCCGGGCGGTACGCCGGAGCGGCCGGTTGCAACGTTGCCTCCACCACGGTGCTGCAGCTGGATCGGTTGATCGCAACCTAAGGCCAGCCCAGGAGCGCGTTGGTGCCCCTAGCCACCGGATGGGGCATCGGGGCTGCGGCGCCCCAACAACACCCGCGGCGGCAGCAGCAGCGCCAGGCGGGCCGACCCCGGCAGTCCCCCCTGGGGGGGGTGGGGCCATTGCAGCAGGGCCACCCCGGCTTTTTTGAGTTGCAGGGCTTCGGGGGCCTGGCCCATGGGCACTCCGATCAGCAGGGCCGCCAGGGTGCTGAGGTCGGGCTCATGGCCCACCAGGGCCAAGCGGCGCCAACCGGTGCGGGGGGAGAGGGGGCCCAGCCAGCGCTCCAGCAGCGGCAACGGATCCGCCAGCGGGGCAAGGGCCGCCGCCAGCTCGAGCTCCGGGGCCAACCCCGCCGCCACCGCCAGTTCCGCCGTCTGGCGGGCGCGCACCAGCGGACTGCTGATCACCAGATCACAGGCCAGATCCAGCTCCGCCAGCCGCTGCAGCAGCAGCTGGCTGCGGGCACGGCCGGTGTCGGTGAGGCTGCGCTGGGCATCGTCCACAGCGGGGCCGCGCTCCTCGGCGATGCCATGGCGCAGCAGCAGCACTTCACGCTTGCGGGTCATGGCCGCCCCTCAATGGCTCCATTGCAGGGAGGCCCGCAGCCGCAGGGCGCGGCGGTCGGCACCGTCGGGCTCCAGGCTGAGGGCCGCCCCTTCCACGCTGGGGGTGAGGGGGGTGCTGGCCAGGGTGTTCACCAGCCGCCAGGGCTGCCAGCGGCGCAGCAGCCCCTGGGCGGTGCCGCCATCCATGGCCCACTGCAGCGGAGCCGCCGGGGCCCCGAGGGCCTGGAGTTGATCCAGGCGCCGCTGGGGCAGCTGGCGGCCCTCGTGCTGCTGGTTGAGCACCGCCAGCCCCTGGCCCCACCAGGCCCAGCCGCGCTCCTGGCTGCGGGCCCCCGCCAGCTGCGCCTGCAGCTGGTCGGGGTTGCCCTTCACCGGG
>RHBP01000197.1 GCA_010030955.1 Synechococcaceae bacterium WBB_10_009
TGTTGATGAGCATCCCCCGCTGTTGCTGGTCGCTAAAGACTTACGTGATCACGACACCCCCCTATTACGGACTATTTTTAATGAAGCGATACTTCGTTGCCCTGTTCCATTGGGGAGACTTGCCGCAAAACTTTTCTTATCCATTGTACTAATCCGTCCGCTCTAATCAATTGTCTTTGCTCCAGCTCCGTGGCGCGCTCCATGACTGGTGGTCTCTGAACGGGCGCCATGCGCCTGGGCAGAAGCCCTGGATGTGCAATATCGACGGCCGTTGGCCAGAGCCGGGACAGGACCTGGATGTTTACGGGATCTGGGTGGCGGAGGTGATGTTGCAGCAAACCCAGCTGCAGGTGGCGTTGCCCTACTGGCGGCGTTGGATGCAGATGCAGGCCCTGCCCAGCCTGGAGGCCGTAGCCGCCGCGGAGGAGCAGCACCTGTTGATGCTTTGGCAGGGGCTGGGGTACTACGTGCGCGCCCGCCGGTTGCAGCAGGGGGCGCGGTTGCTGGTGGGGCAAGCCTGGCCCCGCAGCCTGGAGGGCTGGCTTGCCCTGCCGGGGATTGGCCGCAGCACCGCCGGCAGCATCCTCTCCTCGGCCTTTGATCTGCCCTTCGCGATCCTGGATGGCAACGTGAAGCGGGTGCTGGCGCGGCTGATCGCCTGCCCGCGGCCGCCGGCCCGGGAGCTCCAGGGGCTGTGGCGGCTGAGTGAGCAGTTGCTCGATCCGCAGCGGCCCCGGGCGTTCAACCAGGCCCTGATGGACCTGGGCGCCAGCGTTTGCACCCCCCGCAATCCCCGCTGCGGCGCCTGCCCGTGGCAGGGGCAGTGCGCTGCCTACGCTGCCGGCGATCCCGCCGCCTACCCCGTGAAGGACGCCCCCCGTGAGCTGCCGTTTCAGGTGATCGGCGTGGGGGTGGTGTTCAACGCCGAGGGGCAAGTGCTGATCGATCAGCGCCTGAATAAGGGTCTGTTGGGGGGGCTGTGGGAATTCCCCGGCGGCAAGCAGGAGCCCGGCGAAGCCATTGAGGCCACCATCGCCCGTGAACTGCGGGAGGAGCTGGCCATTGAGGTGGCGGTGGGCGATGCCCTGATCCAGGTGGACCACGCCTACAGCCACAAGCGGCTGCGCTTTGAGGTGCATTGCTGCCGCTGGCTCAGCGGCGAACCCCAGGCCCTGGCGTGCCAGCAGTGGCGTTGGGTGGATCCCGCCCAGCTGGGCGACTACCCCTTCCCCGCCGCCAACGCCCGCATCATTGCGGCGCTGCAGGAGCATCTTGCGGCAGCCTGACCAGGGCGCGGCGGCCCGCCTCGGGCTCCAGGGGATCCAGCAACTGCAGTTCCACCCGCCAGGCACCCTCAGGCTCCTCCGGCAGGCGCCCTGGCCACTCCACCGCCAGTAGCGCCCCCAGGGCCTGGGCCTCCTCCTCCTCCTGGGCGAAGAGCTCCTCGGCGGCGGCGGGCTGCTCGAGCCGGTAGAGGTCGAGGTGCACCAGGGCTGTGGGGCGGCCCCGGCAACTGCCGCTGTAGTGCTGGGCCAGGGCAAAGCTGGGGCTGGTGATCGGTTCCTCGATCCCCAGGGCCGCGGCGATCCCCTGCACCAGGCTGGTTTTGCCGGCCCCCAGGTTGCCCTCCAGCAGCAGGATCTGGGCATTGGCCGCCGGGGCCCGCTGCAACCAGCGCTGGGCCAGCTCCGCCCCCAGGGCGGCGGTTGCGGCCGCATCGGCCAGCACCACGCTGCGCGAATCCATGCCGGTAGATTGCCCGCCAGCGAGCCCGAAGCCTCGGCGTCTCCGCAGATATTTCAAGCCCAGCTTCAAGCCAAATCGTTTTTCAACACAACCATGGTGGTTTCATCCGTGTCGCCGGTGCTGCAAAGCACCAGCTCCTATGTGATTGCCGACATCGGCCTGGCTGAGTTCGGCCGCAAGGAGCTGAACATCGCCGAAACCGAGATGCCGGGCCTGATGGCCCTGCGGGCCAAGTACGGCGCCAGCCAGCCCCTCAAGGGCGCCCGCATCGCGGGTTCGCTGCACATGACGATCCAGACGGCCGTGCTCATCGAGACCCTCAAGGAACTCGGGGCCGAGGTCACCTGGAGCAGCTGCAACATCTTCTCGACCCAGGACCACGCCGCCGCGGCCATCGCCGCCGCCGGCATCCCGGTGTTCGCCTACAAGGGCGAGACCCTCGATGAGTACTGGGCCTTCACCCACCGCATCCTCGAGTGGGGCGACGGCGGCACGCCCAACATGATTCTCGATGACGGTGGCGATGCCACCGGTCTGGTGATGCTGGGCACCAAGGCCGAGAGCGACCTCTCGGTGCTCGACAGCCCCTCCAACGAGGAGGAGACCGCCCTGTTCAACAGCATCCGCCAGAAGCTGGCGGCGGTGCCGGGCTTCTATTCGCGCATCAAGGCGGCCATTCAGGGCGTCACCGAGGAGACCACCACCGGTGTGGCTCGCCTCTATCAGATGCAGAACAGCGGCGAGTTGCCCTTCCCGGCGATCAACGTCAACGACTCGGTCACCAAGAGCAAGTTCGACAACCTTTACGGCTGCCGCGAGTCCCTGGTCGACAGCATCAAGCGCGCCACCGATGTGATGGTGGCCGGCAAGGTGGCCCTGGTGCTGGGCTACGGCGACGTGGGCAAGGGTTCGGCCCAGTCGCTGCGGGGCCTCGGCGCCACCGTGATGATTGCCGAGATCGATCCGATCTGCGCCCTGCAGG
>RHBP01000198.1 GCA_010030955.1 Synechococcaceae bacterium WBB_10_009
GTGTATGTGCGGGCGGAATACCCCCTGGCGATCGAGCGCTTGCGCCGTGCCATAGCCGCCGCCCAGGCCAAGCGTTGGCTGGGCTCCGCCATCGCCGGCAGCCGATTTCGCTTCGACGTGGAGATCCGGGTGGGTGCCGGTGCCTATGTGTGCGGCGAAGAGACAGCCCTGATCCATTCGATCGAAGGCGGCCGCGGGGTGCCCCGGCCACGGCCGCCCTACCCAGCTGAGCAAGGGGTGTTTGGGCTGCCCACGTTGATCAACAACGTGGAAACCTTCGCCAATGTGCCGGTGCTGTTGGCGTTAGGCCCGGAGGCCTACCAGCCCGGCACCAAGGTGTTCTCCCTCACCGGCCATGTGCGCCGGGGCGGCGTGTTGGAGGTGCCCATGGGCACCAGCCTGCGCACGATCGTGGAGGAGATGGGCGGTGGGGCACCGGCCGGGCGATCGATCAAAGCGGTGCAAACCGGCGGACCCTCCGGTGGATGTGTGCCCGCCGCCCATCTCGACACCCCCGTTGACTACGAAAGCCTGCGCGCCCTGGGCAGCACCATGGGCTCCGGCGGAATGGTGGTGCTGGATGACACCACCGACATGGTGGATCTGGCCGCGTTCTTCATGGCGTTTTGCCGTGAGGAATCCTGCGGCAAGTGCGTTCCCTGCCGGTGCGGCACGGTGCAACTGGAGCTGCTGTTGCGCAAGCTGCTCGCCCGCCGCGCCCAGCCCGGGGATCTGGAGCAGCTGGAGCAGCTGTGCCACACGGTGCAGCAGGCCAGCCTCTGCGGGCTCGGCCAATGCGCGCCCAACCCGGTGTTCAGCGTCCTGCGCCACTTCCGTTCGGAGCTGGAGGCGTGCCTGCACTGAACATGGGGGTCTGCACACTGCGCATCGACGGCCACGATCTGGCGGTCGCCCAAGGCAGCACGGTGCTGGCGGCGGCCCGGGAAGCCGGCATTCCCATCCCCACCCTGTGCCAACAGGAGGGCCTCTCAACTGTGGGCGCTTGCCGCCTGTGCGTGGTGGAGATCGAAGGCATGGAGCGCCCCTTGGCCGCCTGCGTCACCGCCGTGGCCGAAGGGATGCAGGTGCACACCAGCTCCCCGCGGCTGCGGGAGATCCGCCGCACGGTGGTGGAGATGTTGTTCACCGAAGGCAACCATGTGTGTGCCGTGTGTGTGGCCAACGGCGCCTGCGAATTGCAGGATCTGGCGGTGCAGGTGGGGATGGACCACAGCCGGCTGCCTTACCGCTTTCCCAGCCGCAGCGTGGATCTCTCCCATCCCCGCTTTGGGATGGATCACAACCGCTGCGTGCTCTGCACCCGCTGCGTGCGGGTGTGCGCTGAGGTGGAGGGCGCCCACGTGTGGGATGTGGGCTGGCGGGGTGAGCACTGCCGAATCATTGCTGGGCTGGATCAGCCCTGGGGTGCGGTGAGCGCCTGCACCCACTGCGGCAAGTGCGTCAACGTGTGCCCCACCGGCGCGCTGTTTCAGCGCTGGGAGCCATGAGTGGGCGCCCACGGCTGGCCACCGTTTGGCTCAGTGGCTGCTCCGGTTGCCACATGTCGTTCCTCGACCTTGATCTCTGGCTGCTGGAGCTCGCTCAGCTCGCCGACATCGTCTACAGCCCCGTGGCATCCGATGTGAAGCACTACCCCGAGGCGGTGGACATCGTGTTGGTGGAAGGCGCGGTGGCCACCACCGACAACCTGCAATTGCTGCGGCAGGTGCGCGCCAACAGCCGCACGCTGGTGAGTTTTGGCGATTGCGCCCTCACCGCCAACGTGCCCGGGATGCGCAACCCCATCGCCGAGTCCCAGGCCGTGCTGCAGCGGGTCTACGGGGAGCGGCCGCCGAATGCGGATGTGCTGCCGCGGCTGTTGCCGCAGGCCCGACCGCTGCATGAGCTGGTGCCCGTGGAGGTGTATTTGCCGGGTTGCCCGCCATCTGCCGCCGCCATTCGCACCGTGCTGGAGGCCCTGTTGCGTGGTGAGCAGCCCCGGTTGCCCCCGGATCAGATCCGCTTCGGTTGAGCACCGCCCATGGCTCGCACCATCCGCATCGATCCGGTGACCCGCATTGAGGGCCACGCCAAGATTTCGATCCAACTGGATGAGCAGGGCGCCGTGCAGGCTGCCCGCTTCCACGTGGGCGAATTCCGCGGCTTTGAGGCCTTCTGTGTGGGCCGGCCGTTCACGGAGATGGCGGCGATCACCGCACGCATCTGCGGCATCTGTCCGGTGAGCCACCTGCTGGCGGCTGCCCACACGGGCGATCAGCTGCTGGCGGTGTCGATCCCACCGGCGGCGGAGCGGTTGCGGCGGCTGCTCAACCTGGCGCAGATCATCCAATCCCACGCCCTGTCGTTCTTTGTGCTCAGCAGCCCCGATGTTCTGCTGGGTTGGGACTGTGAACCGGAGCGGCGCAACCTGTTCGGCCTGATCGCCGCCGAGCCGGAGCTGGCGCGCGGGGGGATCCGCCTGCGGCAGTTCGGCCAACAGGTGATCGAAACGCTGGCGGGTCGCCGGATCCATGCCGCCTGGGTGGTGCCGGGGGGAGTTCGCACACCGCTGGCGGCAGAGCAGAGGGATCAGATCCGCGCCGGCATCCCCGAGGCCCTGGCCATCACCCGGCTGGCGCTGGATCGCTTCAAACATCTCTTGGATCAGCACCTGGCCCACGACATCGCCGTGTTTGGCCACTTCCCGTCGCTGTTTCTGGC
>RHBP01000199.1 GCA_010030955.1 Synechococcaceae bacterium WBB_10_009
GCCGAGCTGTGGACCATCCCCTACCCGGCCCTGCAGCAATTCATCGACGACGGCAGCTTCGCCGATCAGCGGCTGAAGCAGCTGGTGGCCCGCTCCGGTTGGCCGGAGGACCAGCTGCGGGTGGCCATGGCCAAGCTCTACAGCGTGGAGTTGGTGGCGTTGGCCCGGTTTCTCTACGCGCCCGCCGGCGTGGCGTTCCTGCAGCAGCAAACCCGCGCCTTCCGGCCCCTGAAGGCCCAACGCCGCGACCTGCGGGTGGAGGGCCTGCGGGCCGCGATTCTGCGCGATGCCGAGGATGGCACCCTCTCGGCCATGGGCATCCTGCGGCAGCTGCCCACCGATTTCGTGGTGGAGTTGGGGGGCGTCGGGGTGGCCCGCTGCTCCTCGCTCCCCTGCACCAACCCCCAGCAGTGCCGTTCGGTGCTCAGTTGGCTGGTGTTTCTGCCCGCCTGCCTGCAGGCCGCCGCCATGAATGGGGTCACCAGCTCGGGTCCACGCTGAGCTCCACCGTGAGTTCGCCGCTACGGCTGGCGGGCACCGTGGCGATGCAGGCGCGCACCGTCTGGCCGTTCACGTCGATCTCGCAGGCGCCGCAGCTGCCCCCCAGGCAGCCGGTGGGGATGCTGAAGCCCGCCGCCAGGGCCGCCTGCAGCCAGTCGCTGCCCACCGCCGCGCTGGTGCTGCGGCCGTGGGGCCAGTGGATCAGAACTGTGCTCATGGCCTGCTCATCGCGGATCCAGCAACGGCTCCAGGTTCACGTGCTGCTCAAACGCATCGGCGAGGCGATCGAGCAAGGCCTCCCGCTGACGGCTGTGGTGCGGTTGCCGTTCGCTCAGCAACGGCAACCCCTTGCGCCGGCGTAGCTGGTTGAGCCAGCGCCGCCGCCAGGGGCCGCTCTCGAACACCCCATGCAGGTAGGTGCCCGCCACCAGGCCGCCCTGGGCGCCGATGGGGTGCACCCAGCCCAGGTTGGCGTCGCTGCAGAGGGGTTGGCAGCCGGGCTCCAGGGCGGTGGTGTGGCCGCGGTGCAGTTCAAATCCCTCCAGCTCCACGGGGGCGCCATCGGCCACGGGCCATTGGGCTGCACTGCGGCGCTGGCGCAGCGCCTTGGCCTGGCCGAAGGTGGTGCGCAGCGGCAGCAGTCCCACCCCGGCCGCGGCGGTGCCGGCGTTGCCCTCCAGTCCGTCCGGGTCCGCCAGTTCCTGCCCCAGCAGCTGCAGGCCGCCGCAGATGCCGAACACATGGCCGCCGCCCATGGCGTAGCCGCGCAGGGCCTCCCCCAGGCCGCTGCGTTGCAGGGCCTCCAGGTCGCGCAGGGTTTGCTTGCTGCCGGGCACCACCACCGCATCTGGCTGGCCCAGCTCCTCGCCGGGGGCGAGCCAGCGCAACTGCACGCTGGGTTCAGCCTCGAGGGGATCGAGGTCGGAGAAGTTGCTCAGGGAGGGCAGCTTCAGCACCGCAATCTCCAGCTCAGCGCCGCGCTTGCGGCCGCGGCGCTCCAGCAGATCGAGGGAATCCTCCGGCGGAAACAGCTCATCCAGCCAGGGCATCACCCCGAGCACCGGGATGCCCGTGTTGGTCTCCAGCCAGTGGCGACCCTCCTCAAACAGCTCGCGGCGGCCGCGGAAGCGGTTGATCAGCAGGCCGCGGATCAGCGGGCGCTCCACCGGCCGCAGCAGCGCCAGGGTGCCCACCAGCTGGGCAAACACGCCGCCGCGCTCGATGTCCGCCACCAGGATGCAGCGGGCGCGCAGGTATTGGGCCAGGCGCAGGTTGGTGAGGTCGCGCGGTTGCAGGTTCACCTCCACCGGGCTGCCCGCCCCCTCCAGCACCAGGCGGCCGCCCGGATGGCTCGCCTGCAGTTGCGTGAGGCCGGCGCGGATCGCCGCCCAGCCGGGGCGAAACCAATCGCGGTAGTAGTGCTCGGCGCGGCAGCTGCCCACCGCGCGGCCCAGGTGGATCACCTCACTGGTGCTGTCGCCCTGGGGCTTGAGCAGCACCGGGTTCATGGCGCACTGCGGCTCCAGCCCCGCGGCCCAGGCCTGCAGCGCCTGCGAGTAGGCCATCTCGCCACCGGCCTGATCCACCCAGGCGTTGTTGCTCATGTTCTGCCCCTTGAAGGGCAGCGGCGTCTCGCCGCGGCGCCGCAGCACCCGGCAGAGCGCGGCCGTCATCAACGACTTGCCGGCACCGCTGCTGGTGCCCAGCACCATCAAGGGGGTGGACGACGTCATGGGGCGATCACGCTGTGGCGCACGAACCATTGCTCGAGGTCTGCCCAAGGCAGATCGCCAGCTGCCAAGCGCTGAATCACCAACACCACGCTCTCATTGCTGGCTTGAAAGCTGAAGCCGTTCAGCCCCAGAAACACCACAGCCACAAGGAATCCACAGCGTTTGTTGCCGTCGCTGAACGGGTGTGCCCGCACGATGGCGTCCGCATAGGCCGCCGCCAGTTGCGGAATGGTGCTCAGCTCTCCATAACGCCAACGTTGTTGAGGTCTGGCCAAGGCGGCATCCAGGGCGTCCTGGCTTCTGAGGCCCTGAAGCCCGCCGTGCTCCAGCGTTTGCTGGCGGTGGATGGCCTCGATCGCAACGCTCGGGACCCAGCGGGGTTCCGGTGTGTTGCTCAACGGGCCAGCTCTCTCAGGGCAGGCTGGAACGCTCGTGCCGCTGCGCTGGCCAGCACCAGGGCTTCCTCCACGG
>RHBP01000200.1 GCA_010030955.1 Synechococcaceae bacterium WBB_10_009
AGCCCGGAGGTGATCGCTGAACAACGGAGGGGGGAGAGGATCCCCTATCCGTCGGGCGACCAGTGGTCGATGATGCCGCCGATCGTCAGATCGGTGAGCAGGTCGCCGTTGCCGGTGGCAAAGCGGGCGGCGGAGCCGCTGGCGGTGAACACCCAGTTGCCCGGGGAGGCACCCACCGGGTCGCAGGCCACGTTGAGCTTGCCCTTGGGGGTGCGCAGCACGCGCAGGTTTTGGTGGGCGAAGCCCGGCACCCGGTTGGTGCACACCAGCGAGCCCATCACCTGCATGATTTCCATCAGCCGGCACCCCCCGGTGGTTTGGCGGGGCTGGCGGGGTTGGCTGGATTGGCCGCGGGGTTGCCGGCGGCCATCTCCTTGGCGGCCTCCGGATCCCAGTGGTCGATGATCCCCACGATCGTGAGGTCGCTGGGGTACGACTTGCTGCCGGCGGCTTCCCGGGCGGCGGAGCTGCCCACGCAGATCACCCAGTCGCCGGGGATGGCGCCCACGGCATCCACCGCCACCTTCTGGGTGCTGCCATCGAGCACCACCTGAAGGTGCTTGTGCTGGAAATCGGCGATGCGATTGGTGGAAACCAGCGGTTTCAGCACTTTGCAGATCAACATCTCAGTGCCCGCCTCCGGTGTTGAACGTGATTGAGGAACTTACGGTCTCGGCCGGAACGTGCCGGTCGCGATCCCGCACGGTGAGCAGGGTGTGCAGCAGCCCCTGCTGGCAGAGGTCGCGGTAGCGCGCCTCGATGGCGGTCTTCACCCGCCCGCAATGGGCGATGGCCCGCTCGCGGGCGCCCGGCACGGCGCCGTGGTAGTCGAAGCGCAGCACCACGGGGATCGGCAGCCCGCGCGACACGTTCAGACCGCTGAAGATCTTCACGCCCACGTCGAGGTCGGGGGCGCCCTCCTCCACCGTGTCCATGTAGGCGAAGTAGGTGAGGTTGCGCAGGTGCACCTCCTTGAAGCCGATGCCCACGCCGATGAAGCGCTCGGCGTGGCCGAAATCGCTGTAGCTGCCGCCGTGGTACTGGCGCACGTAGTCGATCTGGGAGAGGTTGTGCTCCAGCAGCCGTGCCACCAGGCGCACCATGCCGGCATCGGGGCTGGCGGCGGCCGCGGCTTGCACCAGCTCGATCAGCCGCTGGCGGGCCTGGTCGGCGGTGAGGGCGCGGGTGGCGTCGTAGACATCGCGGGCGTCGAGCCAGGTGTCCAGGTCAGTGCTGCCGTCGGCACCCGGCACGTGCACGCGGATGGCGTCGGTGTCGGTGTCCATGCCGATCAGCAGCAGATCCACCGAGGCCCCGCAGCAGAAGCTGTTCTCCACCGCCTCCTGAAAATCCTTGAGGCGCTGCAGCCCCTGGGCGGCGGCGGCCTTGTCGTCGCTGCCGTGGGCGGCGCAGCCCTCATGGGCAGGATTTTTGGAACTGAAGTGGTAGAGAACAACCTTCAGATAACGGGTGTCCTCGTGGGCCGCATTGGGCTGGGCTTCGCGGTAACGGCGATGTTCGGTTTTGACCCAGCGATTGACGGTGTTCTCCACGTCAAACATGGCCCCGGCATGGGAGCGACGCCTCACCGAAGCAAAGGGCAGCCGCAGGGCGTAGGCGATGGCGTGGGCCAGGCGACCGTCGGCGCAGGGGGTGATGTCGAGCAGGTGGAAGCCGCAGTCGAGCAGGAAGGCATCGAAGGCGTCGGCATCGGGGCTGCCGGCCTGGCCCGCCAGGGGATCGTCGTTGTAGAAGGCGAGGCTGGTCTGCTCGTAGGCCTCAAACACGCACCAGGCGAACAGGGTGCGCATGTCGAGCTGGCTGGTCCAGGCCTGCTCGAGGATCGGCAATGGCAGCTCGTGGCCCAATTCGGCCAGGGCCAGCCGCTGGGCTTCGGCCACGAAGTCGCCCTCGTGCTGCAGGGCCGAAAGCCGCTTGAGCACCGGCACGATGCGGTCGAAGGCACCGAGGGTGCGCTGCTCGTAGGCCCGCAGGGCCGCGTTGGCCTGGCCGTTGCTGAGGGGGTGCAGGCCGGCGCCACCGCGTTGGCCGGCGGGGCGAATCACCACCGGTGAGGCCACGGGCCGCACCCGCTTGGAGAGGCCGGACACCGGGTTGAGCGGTGCCGGGTCGCCCTGCTGGTCCGCAGCGGGTCGACGTCGCGGTGCCGTGGGGGCCAGGGGCCGCTCAACCGTGGCGGGACGTCGACGCATGCTTCAGGGCCTCAGCCGCGGGCCCCGCCGGACACCGTGATCAGGGAACCCTGGTCGGTGCTGCCGCTGGAGCCGGTGATTTTGCTGTTGGGGGCCGGGATCTCGTCGTTGCGCTTGCGCTGCAGCCCGGGCATGGCGCCCATGGGGCCCACACGGGTGGGGTTGCGGCGGCGGGCGGAGCGGCCCTCGGTGCCGGTGACGCGATCGCCGCGGTCCCAGTCGTCGCCGGTGATGCGGGAGCCATTGCCTTCGCCGGTCACGCGGGAGACGGGGCGCTGGTCCTCGTCCATGCTCACCGGGGCCGGGGTGGCGGCGGGGCGGCGGTCGAAGCGGAACTGCTCCGTGCCGGTGATCTTGCCGCTGGCCATGTCAAAGGGGCCGGTGATGCGGCCGCCCTGCTCATAGGTGCTGCCGGTGACGCCGCCGGTGGTTTCCCGCTGCACCTGGGCGGCCCGGGCGGGGGATTGCACGCTGAACTGCTGCC
>RHBP01000003.1 GCA_010030955.1 Synechococcaceae bacterium WBB_10_009
CTTCCGCCACCAGGGCCACACCGGAGCCATCCCCCAGGGGGCGCAGGCTGGTGATGCGCTGGAACACCGGCGTCAGCGGCAGCCAGCGCCCATCACGGCCTTGCAGCTGCAGTTGCTCGCCGTTGCCCACCGGTGTGACCACTAGCAACCAGGGCCGGGGATCCCAGAGCCAGCGCTGGGGGGTGAGCGCTAGGCCCCGGCGATCCTGGCCGTGCAGCAGCAGTTGGATGGGCCCCAGGATTGGCTGTTGGCCCTCCAGCAGCAACCGCAACGGGTTGCCGTCCCCCAGCCATTGGTGGGCCAAGCGGGGATCCAGCTGGCTCTGGGCCGCCAGGCTGGCGCGGGCCATCGGGCGGCTGAACAGCAGATCCAGGGCGGCCGGGCCTGAACTGGCGGCGCTCGAGCGCAGCTCCAGCACCCGTGGAGGACGGCGCAGCAGCAGCTGTTGTTGCAGCAGCGCCAGGGCCAGGCCGCCCCCCAGCAGCAGCACCCAGCGCCGGGTCATGGTTCCAGGGGCCTGGCCGGCCGGGGGATCGGCCGCAGGCGCTCCACCAGCACCACGCTGCGGGGGGTTCCGTTGTGGTGCTCCACCCCACCCCCATGCGGCCCTCCAGGGTGAGCCACTGATCCGCTTTGGCTTGGTAGCCCGGCGGCCAGCGCACCGGCAGGCCAATTGGGGTGGCGTCCGCCAGGCAGCAGCGCACCAGCAGCCGCCCCAGCTGGGGGCGATCGCCCGGCTGGGGCAGCACGAAACCGCTGATGCGCACGGGATCACCGGCGTAGAGCTGCGGGTCCGGTTGGCTGCGCAGCAGGCGCACCCAGTCGGTGAGGCTGCGCTGGCCCGGGGGGAGCTGGAAGTCGAGCTGCAGATCGGTGCCCAGGTCGCTGCTGCGGTTGGCGGCCAGGTCGCTGAACGAGGGGTTGGGGGGGATCAGCAGCACCGCCAGGGCTACCACCGCCGCCAGCAGCCAGCGGCGCCGCCAACCGGGCCGTGCCCCCCGCTGAAGCGTTTGTTGCAGCCCCAGGGCCAGCAACACCACTCCGCTCGCGGCCACCAGGGGGTGGAACAGGCCACGCAGCAGCAGCTCCAGGCGGCCGCTGAGGTTGCTGCCCAGCAGCACCGCCCCCCAGAGGGCCAGGGCCAGGCCGCGGATCAGGGCAGGCATCACAGCAGCGCCAGGTTGACCCATTGCCCCAGCAGCAGCACCACCACGCCGGATGTGGCGGCGGTGAGGGCAATGGCCCGGGGCCGCAGCACCACACCGAACAGCCCCAGCAACTTGAGGTCGACCACCGGCCCCAGCACCAGGAACGCCAGCAGGGCCCCGGGGGTGATCTGGGCGGCGAAGCCCAGGGCCAGGAAGGCATCCACGCTCGAGCACACCGACACCACCACCGCCAGCAGCATCAGGCTGAGCACCGAGAGGGTGGGGCTGGAGCCCACCGCCAGCAGCCAGTCCCGCGGCAGCAGGGTCTGCACCAGGGCGGCGATGGCGCAACCCATCACCAGCAGGGTCGCCAGATCGAGAAATTCACGGCTGCTGTGCTCCAGCACGCTGCTCCAGCTGGGCCGTTGCGGCCGCGTGTTGGCGCGGGGTGCAGCCGGTTCCGCCCCCACCAGCCCGGAGCGCCGCTCCAGCAGCCCCACCACCGCCAGCGGCTGCCCCAGCCGCCGTTCCTCAAGCAGCGCCGGCTCCAGCAGCTCCCCCTCGGGCAGTTGCTGCAGCACCGCCGCCAGGGCCAGCGCCAACAGCAACGCCGCCAGCGGCCGGGCCGCCAGCAGCCAGGGTTGGTGGGGGAAAGCGGCCCAGGTGCTGGCCAGCACAATGGGGTTGAGCACCGGTGCGGCGAACAGGAAACCCAGGGCCGTGCCCAGGGGTGCGCCATCCGCCAGAAGGCGCCGGGCCACCGGCACGTTGCCGCATTCACAGGCCGGCAGGGCAAACCCCAGGCCTGCCCCCACCAGTGGGCCCAGCAGGGGGTGCCTGGGCAAGCGCTGCAGCCAGCGGCCACCCGGGCTCAGCCAGCGGGCCAGCCCGGCGATCAGCACCCCGATCAGCAAAAACGGCAGGGCCTCGAGCAACAGGCCCTGGAAGATGGCCCAGGCGGTGGCCAGCCGGTTCAAGCTTGTGCTGGGCGGTTTAGCCCATCATCGCGGGGCCTGGAGCGGTTGGGGCTTGATCGCATCGGGGGTGCCGCCGATGTTGCGGATGCTGGGCAGCTGCGGCAAGGGCTTGGGGTCGTCCTGCAGCAGGGATCCCAGCAGCTCCGGTCGGTTGGATTCGAAGTGCAGATGGGGGCCGCTGCTCCAGATGCCGGTGTTGCCGCAGCTGCCGATCACATCACCCCGGCGAAAACTGCCGGCGGCGCTGGCCTTCTCCAGGTGGCTGTAGCTGGTGCGCAGGCCATCGGCGCCATGCAGCACGAAGGTGATGCCATGGGTGAGGCTGCGCTCCTGGTGGCCCATGCCGTCGTGGGCGGCCCGCACCGGCGTGCCGGGGATGCAGGCGATGTCGAGGGCGGGGTGCCCCGGCCGCACACCCTGGGTGATCACCCCGGGCATGGGGTGCAGCAGTTGCAGAGCGGGGATCAGGATGGCGACGGGCAAGACCGCTGTTGCACCACAAAGTGGAAGCAAATCTTAAGTTACGACACGTGGGACGCGTCCGTCGTCTATGCGACCGAATGGGACGCCGCTGATGGCCCAGCCTGAGCTTTCGCTGGCCCAGGCCAGCCGCTTCTGGTCTGGGTGAGCTTCGGGGGGCCCGCCGGCCAGATCGCCCTCCTGCACCGCGAGCTGGTGGAGCAGCGCCGCTGGCTCTCCGAGCGCCGCTACCTGCATGCCCTCAACTACTGCATGCTGCTGCCGGGGCCGGAGGCCATGCGGGCCGGAGGCCATGCAGCTGGCCACCTACCTGGGCTGGTTGCTGCATGGCATCCCAGGCGGCCTGATCGCCGGCGGGCTGTTTGTGCTGCCGTCGGTGCTGGTGCTGACGGCCCTCTCCACCGCCTATGCGCTGTGGGGCCAGCTGCCGCTGCTGGCGGCGGTGTTCGCGGTGCTCAAGCCGGCGGTGCTGGCGGTGGTGCTGATGGCGGCCTGGCGCCTGGGGCGGCGGGTGCTGCGCACGCCGTTGCAGGTGTTGCTGGCGGTCATGGCCTTTGTGGCCCTGGCGCTGCTGCGGCTGCCCTACCCGGTGGTGGTGGCCGCTGCGGCCCTGGTGGGTTGGGCGGCCGGACGCTGGCGCCCCCGCTGGATCGCCCCGGCATCAGCGCACCCCTCCGCAGCGGCCGCCGCCACCGAGGGCTCCGAGCCGCTGCACGGCGATGCCACCCCCACCCCGGAACACGCCCGCTTCAGCCGCCGGCGCCTGGCGCTCACCCTGCTGGTGTGGGCCTTGGCGCTGTTCATTCCGCTGGCGGCCCTGGCGGCCTGGGGCGGCTGGGATGGCCCCCTGGCGCTGATGGCCCGTTTCTTCACCCGCGTGGCTCTGCTCAGCTTCGGTGGGGCCTATGCGGTGCTCCCCTACGTGGCCCAGGGGGCGGTGGAGCAGTTTGGCTGGCTCACGGCCGGCCAGATGCTCGATGGTTTGGCCCTCGGGGAAACCACCCCGGGCCCGTTGATCATGGTGGTGGCCTTTGTGGGCTTCATGGGGGGGTGGCAGAGCCCCCTGCTGGGCGGGCCCGGCAGTTGGTGGGCCGCCGTGGCCGCCACCCTGGTCACCGTGTGGTTCACCTTCCTGCCCTCCTTCGGCTTCATCCTGGCGGGGGCGCCGCTGGTGGAACGCAGCCGCGGCGACCTGCGCATCGGTGCCCCACTGGCCGCCATCACCGCCGCCCTGGTGGGGGTCATCGCCAGCCTGGCGGTGTTCTTTGCGGGGCCCGTGCTGTGGGCCGGCGGTGGGTTGCAGCCGCTCCCCTTGGCGGTGTTGTTGCTGGCGCTGGTGGCCCTGCTGCGCTGGCGTTGGGGTGTGTTGCCGTTGATCGGCGCTGCGGTGCTGTTGGGAGCTGCCCTGGCGGTGCTGCGTCAGCTGGCGGGCTGGCCATAGAGCGGATTCCCGGTGCGCCACCAACGCACCTCAAGAATCACCGGGCCGATCGCCGAGCGGCAAAACTGCAGCCCGGAGCGCAGGAGGCTGCGGCCCCTGGCTGGGATCACTCGGGGGGCGTCGACGGGTGAGACGCGCACGGCATCCACAGCGACCCCATGGCATGAACGCCTTCGCAGCCAAGCTCTCGGGCCTTCTGCAGCGCCACCTGCTTGCTGGGGTAAGCCAGCAGGTTCTGCCCCTGCGGACTGTGCTGGTGGTGCCGATGGATGGCGCCCGTGGAGCCGAGGCGTTTGGGACCCATCCCCTCAAGGCCAAACCACCACACGCCCATCACATTGACCCCGGCCACCAGCACGCCCATGCCCACCACGCAGGCGTTGATCAGGCCCATGCCCACGGCGCCGATGCTGAGCACCCCCATGGGCACCACGCCGATGCTCACCACCCCCATGGGCACCACACCAATGGAGATGATCCCCAAGGGGGCGATGCCGATGGCAATCAGCTGAGGCTTGTCTCCGCACTGGGCCATGGCCGAATCAGTGCTTGGGATGCTTGGTGTGCGTGCTGCACGGCATCCATTGGTTGCCCATGCGGTGGGCACCCGTGCAGTGGAAGTGCTCCTTGGCGGCCTTCTCAGCTTCCGCCTGGGTGGCATAGAGAGCCGGAACTCCCCCCGTGGGCTGCTTGTTCTGCGCCAGCGCGGTGGTTGGCAAGAGCAGGGCCACGCTTCCCAGGGCGAGAAGCCATGGGCTCGGTTTCAACTGGGGACCGTTTGCCATGACGACTCGGAGTCGCGCTTGAACTCGACATAGGCTGCAGCAGCTGGGGCGTTTGGCGGCGCCCTCGGTGCGGACTTTCACACACAACCCACCAGCAGGTGCGACTTACTGGCGAGTTGCCGCAAGATTGCGGCACTTGATCGTCTGCCATGCATCGCACCGGCCCGTTGTTTGGCGTCTTGACGGCGGTGGCCTTGGAGGCTGGTGCAGGTTGGTCCGCCCCCCTCAATGCTGGCCAAGGGGCCATGGCGGGCTACATCGAAACCTCCAGCCTGGGAGGTGCCAACCAAGTCACCACCATCAGCCAGTTCTCGGACGTTCGGCCGACGGATTGGGCCTTTCAGGCCCTCAGCAACCTGATCGAGCGCTACGGCTGCGTGGCCGGTTACCCCAACGGCCTCTACCGCGGTGGCCGTCCGCTGAGCCGGTTTGAGGCGGCCGCGCTGCTCAATGCCTGCTTGGATCGGGTCACGGAAACCACCGATGAGCTCAAGCGTCTCCTGAGGGAGTTTGAGAAGGAGCTGGCCGTGATCAAGGGCCGGGTGGATGGCTTGGAGGCCAAGGTGGGCGCGTTGGAGGCCACCCAGTTCTCCACCACCACCAAGCTCTCAGGCCGCGCCACCTTTGTGTTGGGGGCCCCGAACTTCTCGGGCTCAGCCGTGAACACAGCCGCCAACACGGTGAATCGGCGCACGCCGAATCCCCTGACAGGACGTTCGGTGTCTGCGGTGGCTCTGCCCAACGCCACCACGTTCAACTACGACCTGCAGCTGAATTTCGATACCAGCTTCACGGGGCGAGATCTGCTGCGCACCAACCTGCGATCCGGCAACTTTCAGGGTGACAACGGCAGTGTGTTCGGAGGCAACCCCCACAGCCTGGCGATCTCCGAGTTGGAGGTGGCCTTCGAACAGCCGTCTGGCGACAACGTCGTTGGCGTTTACAAGCTCTTTTATCAGTTTCCCCTGGGCAATGGATTCACCGCCACGGCAGGGCCGCGGTTGGGCCAGGAGGACATGATCGCCCTCTGGCCGAGCGTGTATCCGGCGGACACCATCCTCAACGTGATGACGGTGAATGGTGCCCCCGCCGCCTACAGCAAAAACCTGGGTGCCGGTGCCGGTTTGTGGTGGCAAAACTCCAATTGGAGCGTGAGCACCAATTACGTGAGCATGAAAGCCCAGAGCGGAAAGCCTGGGACGCCGTGTTCTGGCGCCACCTGCGACACGGGCGGGATCGGCACCAGGGCCTCCGGTGCCACCGGCTCCGTGCAGCTGGCCTACCAGCAGGCGCAGTGGGGATTGGCGGCGATCTACACCTTTCTCCAGCCAGAAACCCCCTTCGTGCCGGGCACCACGCCGTTCACCCACAGTGCGATTGACCACAACGTCAATGCCGCCACCAACGCCATTGGCCTGAGTGGCTACTGGCAGCCCTGGCGCAGTGGCCTGGCGCCCTCGGTGAGCATGGGTTGGGGCGTGAATTCCACCAATTACTCCACGGCACAGCCAACGGGAAGCCTGCTCACCAGCCAGTCGTGGATGGTGGGGCTTCAGTGGACCGATGTGTTCTCACTCGGGAACGACTTTGGTTTCGCCGTGGCCCAACCGGTGTTTGCCACCGCGCTCAGTGGTGGTGTCGTTCCCGATGACAGCAACTACGTCTGGGAGTGGTGGTACAAGATGCAGGTGAGCAACAACATCACAGTCACACCCGCCCTGATTTACATCAGCCGCCCCTTGGGCCAGACCACGCCCAAAAATCAAACCTTCAGCGAGCTGGCGGGGTTGTTGAAAACCACCTTCCGCTTCTGATTTAAGGGGGGTTTGGTTTGCGCCATTGCGGCGCAAACCCCCCTGCTCAGAATCCGTTGCTCCGGGTGTTCCCTGAGGACGTTGGGGCCGGGGCTGAGCTTGTGGAACCGCCTTGCTCTGCGCCCTTCTGGTGGAAGTGATCAGGGCGAACCGGCTTGCGGTAGCCGCCTGAGCCGCCACCGCCACAGGCCATGGCCGGTGCAGCGAGCAGAAGCAATCCAGACAGCAACGAGAGGGCGGCCGTGATCGGCATGCGCTGTTGGGGCTTCATCGGCTGAACTGAAGATGTCATCACCCTAGGCAGGCCACCCACTGGGTGCCACGCCCCTTGGCCCCATCCACTCCGTAAACTGAAAGTATCCATTCAGTGGAGACTGAAGCGGTGGCAGCGTCAGCGCCCGTGGTGGCCTCAGCCCCCGGACCGAATGCCCCCCAGTTGCGCATTGGTGAGGTGTCGCGGCGCTCCGGGGTGTCGGTCAAAACGATTCGTTTTTACTGCGATCAAGGGTTGATTCAGGCCAGTGCCCGTTCCCAAGGCGGGTTTCGCCTATTTGATGCCACGATCCTGGCGGATCTGTCCATCATTCGTGCCTTGAGGGCGATGGATGTTCCCTTGCCCGAATTGGCCCGGATTCTGGAGGTGCGACGCTCGGGTGTGTGCAATTGTTCGGTGCTGAAGGCCAGCATCACCACCAAGATTGAATCGATTGATCAACGCATCGCCGAGTTGATGGCGATGAAAGAGGAGTTGGGGGGTCTCCTTCAGGGTTGGAGGGATTGTGGGGGCGCCAAATGATTCGCTCCACTGGGTTGTGGATATCAGTTCATGCCCCAGCGCCGGCCGCCAATGGACCCAGGGGGCCAATCAAGGCCAGGAATCCACCAATCGCCAGGAAGGCCACCGCTGCCGCCTTGCTCACGGACACAGGCAGTTTCTTGAGCATGAGGAAGGTGCCTCCGCAAACCAGAACAGAACTCAGCAGCGCACCGCTCCACCAGAGCAGGGTGCCGCTGTCCTTGGGGGCTTCCAGGCCATGCAGCATGGCGTGGATGGCTACTCCGGCGGCGACGACCCCTCCGCTGCAGACGGTGAGGGCGTTGGGATTGGACGTCTTGGCAAACCGCCCTGCCAGCAAGGTCAGTGCTCCCACCGCCGAGATCGCCAGGGCCGCCATCACCTCAGCGGAGGCAACGCTGACCCCTGTGAACCCCATGGCCGCCCCAATCACGGCCCCGCCCAGGGCCCACAGCAGCAGTTGGGAGGAGATGAAGGAGGCCGCGGTGCCCACCGCCATCAGCATGAACAGGTGATCCAGGCCCAGCAGCGGGTGGCTCAGGCCGCCCAGGGCACCGCCAGCGGCGCTGTTGTGGGCAAGGGCCGGATGGCTGCCCAGGATCGCCATGGATCCAGCGGTGAGGGCAACCAGGGGTGCAAGAAGGCGTTTCATGGGATGCCTCGGTCCTCGCCGAGCACGAAAGGGAAGGGTGACGGCGAGTGTTCTGACTGAGGGGCGAACCCCATCAGTTGCGGGACTGCGGCGGACCCGTCATCCCCACTATGGAACCCGAACCCGAGGGGAGCTGAGGGGGGTTACCCGTTTCCGTTGAACCAGCTGGGCACCGCCCCGTAGCAGGCGGCGTTTTTGCTGTTCTCGCGGGCTTCCACCTTCCAGCAGCAGCTGCGGCCGCCATCGCGGGCCTGCAGCAGCGCATTGGCCCATTGCCACACCAGCTGGGCGCTGGCCTCCATGCCCACGTTGTCCATCACCCGCAGATCCAGGGCCCCCTGGGCGTGCAGGGCCTGCCACTGCTCCAGCAGGGGGTCGTCGGCATTGACCAGAAAGGTGTGGTCGAACTGCTCCGCCAGCTGCGCCTCCAGGGCCCCCAGGCTGGAGAAATCCACCACAAAGCCGTGCGCATCGAGGGCCGTGGCCTGGAACCAGCAGGTGAAGCTGCGGCTGTAGCCGTGCACAAAGCGGCAGTGGCCCGGGTGGCGCCACTGGCGGTGGCAGCAGGGGTAGCCGCTGAAGGTTTTGCTGCAGGTGAAGGCGGCGGTCATGCCGGGTGGGCTGTTGCGGTGGGGGCTGCTGCGGGAAGATCGGAGCAGATGACGCACCGCCTTGCAGGCATCATTTCAGGCCCCGGATCCGGCCCTGATCAGCTCCCTTCGTTTTAACGAGGCGGGCCTGATTCCGGCCGTGGCGCAGGACTGGCTCGATGGCGCCGTGCTGATGGTGGCCTGGATGAACCGCGAGGCGATCGAGCGCACCCTGGCCAGCGGCGAGGTGCACTACTGGAGCCGCTCCCGCCAGGAGCTCTGGCACAAGGGCGCCACCAGTGGCCACACCCAGGCCCTGCGGGGCCTCCGTTACGACTGCGACGCCGACGTGCTGCTGCTCAGCATCGAGCAGAGCGGCGATGTGGCCTGCCACACCGGTGCCCGCAGCTGCTTCTACGACGACGGCCCCTCCCCCAGCGCCGGTGGCCCCATGGCCGCGCCGCCGCCGGCGGACGCGTGCACCGAACTGATGCGCGTGATCGAGGGGCGCCGCGACCGGCCCGAGCCCGGCAGCTACACCAACAAGCTGCTGGAGGGGGGCGACAACCGCATCCTCAAAAAAATCGGTGAGGAGAGCGCGGAGTTTGTGATGGCCTGCAAGGACGGCGACGCCGCCGAGATCGCCGGGGAGGCCGCCGACATCCTGTTCCACCTGCAGGTGGCCCTGGCCCACCACGGCGTCAGCTGGCGCCAGGTGCAGCAGGTGCTGGCCCAGCGCCGGGGCGCGCCCCGCCGCGGCTGATGCGGATCGGGCTGCCGTGGCGCAGCCCCACCGCCCCGGACACGATCACGCGCTCGCCGGCCTGCAGCCCCTGCAGCACCGGGTAGCTGTTGTGCTGCAGCGGCCCGATCTGCACCGGCCGCTGCAGGGCGATGGGGGTGCCCTTGGGCAGCCGGCTGAGGGCCTCGAGGTCAGCCCGGCCGGGATCCCGGCGCAGCTGCTCGAGGTTGCCCACCACAAACACAAAGGCCTGCCCGAACTGGCGGGTCACCGCGGCGAACGGCACCGCCAGCTGCGTTTCGCTGCCCAGCAGCACCCGCGTGCGCAGCCGCTGGCCGTTGCGCAACAGGCCATCGGGGTTGTTGATCGCCGCCTTCACCAGCAGGGTCTGGCTGCCGGCGCTGACGCTCGGGTCCACCTGGCTGATGCGGCCCTGGGCGAGGGGTTGGGCGCCGTCGGCCCCCAGCAGCTGCACCGGTTGGCCCGGCTGCAGCCGGGTGAGCTGCCCGGCCGGCACGTCGATCCGCGCCATCAGCCGCTCGTTGCGGATGATGCGGCTGAAGGGGGTGCCGGCGGCGAGCACATCGCCGGGCTTGATGGTGAGATCCGCCATCACCCCGCTGATGGGGGCGCGGATGTCCTTGTAGGCCAGGTCGGCCTGCTTGGCCCGCAGCGCCTCGCGGGAGCCGATGGCGTTGGCCTGGAATTCCTCCGCCTGCAGGGCGCTGGCGGCCCCCTGGCTCACCAGGCCACGGAAGCGCCGGTAGGCCAACGCATCGCGCTTGGCCTTGGCTTGCAGCGCCTGCACGTCGGCCCGCAGCTGGGTCTGGTCGAGCACCACCAGCAACTGCCCCGCCCGCACCGCGTCTCCGGTGCGCACCAGCACCCGCTGCACGCGCCCGCCGGCCTGGGCGGCCAGGTCGATCTCATCGGTGGCCTCCAGGGTGCTCACGGTGTTCAGGCTCTGCTCGAAGCGCTGGCTGGTCACCGGGGCGGTGCGCACCAGGGCCCCTGGGCGCCGTTTGCCCCCATCGCCGCAGGCCGCCAGGCCCAGCAGCAGCACCACCAGCGCCGTGGATCCGGCGGCGCGGCGCGGGTGGGTCACGGCCATGGCCTTGGCGTGGAGCTCATCCATGCTGCCGTGCCCGCCAGCGCCCCTGGTGCTGCAGCTCCCAGCCCTTGATCACCCGGTAGACACTCGGCACCACAAACAGGCTCAGCAGGGTGGACACCAGCGAGCCGCAGAACACCACGGTGCCGATGCTGATGCGGCTGCCGGCGATGGCGCCGCTGGCCAGCAGCAGGGGCACCACCCCCGCCAGGGAGGAGAACACCGTGAGCAGGATCGGCCGCAGCCGGCTCACGGCGGCCTCGCGGATCGCCGCATCCAGATCGATGCCCTCCCGCAGCCGCTGGTTGGCGAACTCCACGATCAGCACGCCGTTCTTCGCCGCCAGGGCCACCAGCATCAGCAGCCCCATCTGGCCGAACACATCCAGCGGCAGCCCCCGCAGCACCAGCCCCACCAGGGCCCCGAGCAGGGCCAGGGGAACCGTGATCAGGATGATCAGCGGGTCGAGCAGGTTTTCGTAGAGGGCCGCCAGCACCAGCCCCATCACCAGCACCGCCAGCAGAAACACCCGCACGCTGCCGCCGCCGGCCAGCTGCTCTTCGCGGGCCAGGCCCGCCCATTCCAGGTCGGTGTCGATGCCCCCGAGCTGCCGCTGGATCCGCTCCAGCTCCGCCATGGCCTGGCCGGTGCTCACCCCCGGCGCCGGCAGGGCCCGGATCGTGATCGCCCGCACCAGCCGGCTGTGGTTGATGGTGCTGGCGCCGGTGCCCGGCAGCACCCGCACCACCTGCCCAACGGGGATCAGCTGACCGCTGCGGCTGCGCACCTGCAGGCTGAGCACATCCTCGGGGCCCCGGCGCCCCTGGCCGTCGAGCTGCACGATCACGCGCCGCACCTGATCGGCCTCGAAGCTGTCGTTCACGTAGCTGCTGCCGAAGCTGGCGCCGATGGTGGCCACCAGGGTGTCCAGGTCGATCCCCAGGGAGGCCAGCTGCAGGCGGTCGGGCTCCAGCCGCAGCAGTGGGGCATCGGCGTTGAAGCGGGTGGAAACACGCTCAAACCGGCCGCTGGCGTTGGCGGCGCGGATTAGGGCCTGGGCCCGCTGGGCGAATTGCTCCAGGCTGAGTTGGCCGTTGCTGGTGTCCAGCAGCTCCAGCTCCAGCCCCCCCTCGTTGCTGAAGCCCCGCACGCTCGGCGGCGGGCTCAGCTGCACCGTGGCCTCGCTGATGCGGCGGCCCAGGGCGCGGTTTAGCCGCTGGGCCACGGCCTCGAGGCTGGTGTCGCCGCTGCCGCGCTGGCCGATCGGTTTGAGCCGGATGAACACGCTGCCCTTGTTGGGGCTGCTGTCGCCGAAGGAGCGGCCGGCGTAGAAGTTGGCGCTGCGCAGGCTGGGTTCCCGTTGCACCACGGCCCGCACCTGATCCAGCACCGCCTGGGTGCGCTGCAGGGAGGAACCCTCCGGCAACACCACCACCCCCCGCAGCTGGCCGTTGTCCTCCTGGGGCAGGAAGGCGGTGGGCCGCAGCGACAGCCCCACCGCCGTGACCAGCAGCCCCAGGGCCAGGGCCAGCACCACCTGCCGCCGCCGCCGCAGGCAGCCCTCCAGCCAGCGGCCGTAGGGCCCCTCCAGGCTCTCCAGCCAGCGGCGCGGCGGGTCGATCCAGCGCTGCAGCCAGGCGGGCTCCCGCTGTTCGGCATGCAGGAACCGGCTGGCGGCCACCGGCGTGAAGCTGATGGCGTTGAAGGTGGACACAACAATCGCCGCAGCGATGCTGATGGCGATCGGGGCGTAGAGCCGCCCCAGGCTGCCCTCGAGCCCGAGCACCGGCAGGAACACCACCACCAGCACCACGGAGGTGGCCACCACGGCGCCGCCCAGTTCGGCCATGGCCCCCCGGGCGGCGGCCAGCGGTGCGGCGCCGCGCTCCAACCGGCGGCCGATGTCTTCGCACACCACGATGGCGTCGTCCACCACCAGCCCGGAGGCCAGCACCATGCCGAACAGGCTCAAGGTGTTGATCGAGCTGCCGGAGAGCTGGATCAGGCTGATCGACCCCAGCAGCGACACCGGCACCGCCAGGGCACTGATCAGCGCCAGGCGGCTGTTGCCCAGCCCCAGCAGCAGCGTCAGAAACACCAACAGCACCGCATCCCGCAGGCTGCCGGTGGCCTCGGCGATGCTCTCGCGCACCGTGTCGGCCTCGTTGACGATCAGCTGCAGGTCGATCCCCGGCGGGAAGCGGGGCTCCAGCTCGGCGATGGCCTGCTCCAGCCGCTCGCTCACCTCCAGGGCGTTGCTGCCGTCGCGCTGGTACACCGCCAGGGCCACGGTGGTGTTGCCCCGCAGGTTGGTGGCGATGGTGTCGTAGGTCTCGCTGCCCAGGTCGACGCGGCCGATGTCGCGCAGCAGCACCACACCCCCCTCCGGTCCGCGGCCCACCACCAGCTGCTCCAGCTCCTCCGGGCTGCGCAGCCGCCCCTCCATGCGCAACGGCAGGGTGGTGGCCTGGTCGGGTGGGCTGGGCTCATCGCCCGTCTGGCCGAGTGCCGCCAGCACGTTCTGGGCCTCGAGGGCGCGGCTCACATCGGCAATCGTGAGCTGGCGCTCCAGCAGCGCCGCCGGATTGAGCCACAGCCGAAAGGCCAAGGGGCTGCCGCCGTTGAGGGTCACCAACCCCACCCCATCCACCCGCTGCAGGCGCTCCTTCACCACCTGGTTGACCCAGCCGCTGAGAAACTGCGGCGAGTAGCGCCCCTGGAGGGCGCTGAAGCTGAGCACCATCAGCAGGTCGTCGCTGCTGCGGCGCACCTGCACCCCCAGCCGCGCCACCGGCGCCGGCAGCTGCCGCAGCACCTGGTTGGCTTCGTTCTGGGCGTTGATCTGGTTGAGCTCGGGCTCACCCCCCTCGAAGCTCAGGGTGATCGAGCTGCCGTTGGCGCTGCTGCTGGAGCGGATCGTCTGCAGCCGCTCCACGCCGTTGAGCTGCTTCTCCAGCAGGGCGGTCACCCCCTGCTCCACCACCTCCGGGTTGCCCCCCGGGTAGGTGCTGCGCACGGTGACCCGCCCCGGGGCGATCGGGGGCAGGTTTTCCACCTGCAGGTTGCCGAGGCTGAGCAGCCCCATCAGCAGCACCAGCAGGCTCAGCACCAGGCTGAACACCGGCCGACGCAGGAACAGATCGGAGATGGTGCGCCGGGGCGGCGTGCCGGTGCTCATGGCCGTGGTGGTGCCGGCGGTTCAGCCAGCCCGGGCTGCTGTTGCAGCCACCGCAGTGTGGCCCGATCGCGGGGGCTCAGCTCCAGCACCGGCCGGCTCCCGGGCTGGGCGGCCATGGCATCGCCCGCCTGGTCGCTGTGGCCCCAGAGCCCGAAGGCATGCCCCAGCTCGTGCAGGGCGGTGGCCTCGATCGCCGCGGGGCCCTGCCCCGGGCTGATCAGCACCTCCACCCGGGGCTCCAGCTGCCAGGGGCCGCCCCGTTGCACCTCCACCAGCTGCAGCAGGGCGCGGCCGTGGCTGGCCCGGTTGTGCTGCAGCGGGGGGCGTCGCCGCTGCACCAGCACCTGGGCGCGGGCGGGATCATCCACTTGGGTGATCGCCAGCTGCCGCCCCCAGGTGGCCAGCGCCGCCAGCACCGCCCCCCGCCAGCGCCGCTCCCAGATGCCGCTGGGGCCCGGGTCGGCGGCGGGCTGCACCCACACGCACCAGTGCTGGCGGCGGGGCCAGCCGGCGGGGGTGGGTTTCAAGGCGTGGCGGTAATCAGCGGCAGCGGCCGCTGGCGCTGCGGCAGCTGCTGCTGTGGCGGGTTGTGCCGTGGCGGGGCCCGTCCAGGGCCGCAGCTCCGTGGCAACCCCGCAGGGCAGCGGTGCGGGGGGCAGCTCCACCGGATCTCTGGGCGGGTGGGCCTCAGGCCGCCGGCAGGCCCACACCGCGGGCCATCAGGGTGGCCAGCAGCGGCACGGCGGCGAAGCCCACCAGCTCGATGTTGAGGATCCAGGCCAGGCGCTTGGCCAGGGCTTCGCTCACCTGGGGCAGCTCCCCCTTGCGCAGCGGGATCGCCCAGAGGATGTAGGTGACGGTGGGGTACAGCGAGAGCCCCCCCACCCCCAGGTAGAGGCCCACCTTCCACCAGAACAGCGGGTTCTGGGTGTAGAAGTCGCTGCCCTGGCCGAAGTAGAGCACCCGCAGGATGCCGCTCACCAGCAGGGCCAGGGCCGCCAGGCCGTACACCACATCGGTGATCACCATCAAGGTGGCGTCCTGCTTGCTGGGGTTGGGCTGGATCAACCGCCGCTCCAGCACCAGGGCCCCGAAGCACACCATGAAGCTGAGGTAGTGCACGTAGGCCACCCCGGCCCGGGGCAGCACGGCGGACACATCAGCAAGCAGGGCCGCGGTTGCGGTCATGGCGGGGCTTCTCGGTCGCACGACCGTAGCGAGCGGGCCCGCCGGCCGTCGTCACCGGGAACACCGCCGTTGAATGTGGAAGCAAATGCCGTGATTGTGATGGCAATCTGCAGTTGCGAATAAATACCGAATTCGCGAAGCAAAAGTGAAAGTTGGAAGCCTTTTGGTGGCTTTCCTTTGAGAGCGAAAAAGACCCTAGGTTCGAGACAGCGGCAACGGATCAACATGGCTAGTTCGCTGAGTGCCTTCCTTGGGGAAATCGGGCGCCATCAGCTGCTCACGCCGGAGCAGGAATTGATGCTGGGCCGCAAGGTACAAGCCATGGTGGTGCTGCAGGAGCGCTGCACCATGGCTGGTGGCGTGGGTGACGCCTGCGACTACAACGACATCGAGAAGCGCACCATGCGCGTGGGTGAGCGGGCCAAGGATCAGATGATCACCGCCAACCTGCGCCTGGTGGTGAATTTGGCCAAGCGCTACCAGGGCAAGGGGTTGGATCTGCTGGATCTGATTCAGGAGGGCACCCTTGGCCTCACCCGCGCGGTGGAGAAGTACGACCCCACCCGCGGGCACCGCTTCAGCACCTATGCCTATTGGTGGATTCGCCAGGGCCTCAACCGCGCCCTCTCCACCCAAAGCCGCACCATTCGCATTCCGGTGAATGTGAACGAAAAGCTCACCCGGTTGCGGGCGGCGAAGGCCCGGTTGCTGCAGCGCAATGGCATCCTTCCCAATGCCAAACAGCTGGCGGTGGCGTTGGATCTGCCGTTGGAGGAGGTGGAGGAGCTGTTGGGCTGTGAATTGCGCAGTGTCACCGTCAGCCTGCAGGGGGTGGTGAAGTCGAAATCCGACCCCACCGAATTGGTGGATGTGCTGCCCAGCGATGAACTGCCGCCGATGGAGCGCTGCGAGCTGGCGGAGCGCAACGCGGCCGTGTGGAAGCTGCTGGATCAGTCGAATCTGACCCCCAAGGAGCGCACCGTGGTGATGCTGCGCTTTGGCCTCGATGGCAGCAACGAATGGCGCACCCTGGCGGAGGTGGCCCGTTTGTTGGGGTGCAGCCGGGAGTATTGCCGCCAGGTGGTGCAGCGGGCCCTGCGCAAATTGCGCAAGGCCGGCATCCAGAGCGGCCTGGTGGAGGTGGGCTGAAGCCCACCCGCCCATGGGTGAAGACCCCATTGATGCGGAGGTGATCTCCAGCACCACGGTGGATGAGGGGACCCTGCGCCGTCTGCTGCGCCGGGCCGGCCGCACCATCGCCCGCCCCGCCCTCGAGTGCCTGGAGTTGCTGCGGGATCCGGCCACGCCGGCGCCGGTGAAGCTCACCGTGCTGGCGGCCCTCACCTACCTGTTGGTGCCCCTCGATCTGGTGCCGGATTTCATCCCGGCGGCGGGCTTCAGCGACGACCTCGTGGCCCTCACCACCCTGCTGGGGATGTGCGGCACCCACATCACACCCGCCATCCGCCAGCGGGCGCAGCGCAAACTGGATGCCTGGTTCCCCCCCGGGCGCTGATGGCCACCCTCTCCCCCGACCAACTCGAGGACCTGCAGGGCTTCATCAAGGACTGGTTGCGCCACACCGGCCGCACCCAGGCGGACCTGCGCCGGGCCCTGCGGGCCAGTTCGATCCGCATGCCGGTGCTGCTGGAGGAACTGCTGCGGGTGCACAACCGCGATGGCCTGGCGGGGCTGGCCCAGCGCCTGTGTGAGATCGAGGCGCTCTGGCAGGGGGAAGAGGCGGGCGCCAGCGGCGATGGCCGCTTGCCACCGGCCCTCAATGATTCCTTTGGCCAGCTGGATTTGTTGCTGGAGGAAATCCGCCAGATCGGCCCAGACTCGCCAAAGTAGGGGTCGAGTCGTGCACCCCAACCCCATGCGGCACCTGCCCGTTCCCGTGTTGCCCGTTGGCCTGGGGGCCTCGGCGCTGCTGGCCCTGGCCGCGGCTTCAGCACCGCCGGCGCTGGCCCAGGCGGGCAGCTACCTGCTCGGCCCCGGCAGCAATGTGGGCCCCTCCACCCGGGTGGTGCCCAAAAACTGCGTCACCGCCAAGGACGGAACCATCACCTGCGACACCCAGATCGTGAATCCCCCCGGTGACACGCCGGCCAAGCCCGTTTACGAACCGTTCAACAACTGATCCGCAGCCTTGCCGCCGTGTTGAGCGACCAAGCCTTTCTGCGGGGCATCACCCGCTTCGAGCGCAGCCTGGCCAAGGTGCTCTCGCTGCTGCTCACCGTGGTGCTGGTGGTGGCCGCCCTGCAGCTGGCGTTGGGCCTGGGGGTCGACCTGCTGGATCTGCGGGTGGATTGGAGCGGTGAGGGGCTGATCCGCCTGCTCGACCAGGTGTTGGTGTTGCTGATCGCCCTGGAGGTGCTGCAAAACCTCACCGCCTACCTGCGCGACAACGTGGTGCAGATCGAGCTGGTGCTGGCCACGGCCCTCACGGCCGTGTCGCGCAAATTGATCGTGATGCCGCCCGGGGTGCAGAAAAACCCTTCCGATCTGCTGGGGCTGGGCTTTGCCGCCGTGGCCCTCGCCGCCTCCTACTGGTTGGTGCGCAACACGCAGATCAACCGTCAGCCCCCCAGAACAGCGCCAACCACAGCGTGCCTGGATGGGGATCCGTCGCCACCACGCGATGGCGGCGGTGGGGCGTGATCAGCAGGCTGTCGCCAACGCAGAGGTCGCGAACCTGGGCCTCATCGGCGAAGTGCAGTTGGGCACTGCCGCGCAACACCACCAGCCATTCGAATTCCCGCTGGTCGTACCAGAACCCCTCCGGGCTGCTGGCCAGGCAGGAGTGAATGCGCTCCAGCCGCCAGCCCGCGCCGCTGGCCAGCGGGTCGATCCGCTCGCGGCCCTCGGCGGGGCAGGGGCCGCTGAGCAGGTTGGTCTGATCGGAGGGCCGGGGGCTGGATTCAGCATCCCCCCAGCGCCGGCCGATCGCAAACCCGTGGCTGGCCGCCAGCTGCACCACCTCGTGGTGCTGGCTGCAGTGGCGCAGGGCCTCCCGCAGCTGCGGTTGCTGCTCGCTCAGGGCCACAAAGGCATTGAGCTGCCTCACCTTCTCGAGGAATTGCTGCAGCTGCTCTTCGGCCATGGCCTCAGTTTGCCCGCAGCGGCTTGTGCATGCGGAAGCGCCGGAATGGCACCCCTTCGATCAGCAGGGCTTCCCGCCAGCTCACCCGCCAGCCTTCGGCGCTGAACAGCGGTTGCGACAGCAGGCTGGCTTCGGTGCGCAGCTGGCTGCAGCCCGCCGCCAGGGCCTGCCGCTCGAGCGCCCGCAGCAGCTGGCGGGCGCGCCCCTGCCGTTGGCTGCGGGGGTGGCAGTAGAGCAGGGCGATGCGGTCGGCGGGATCGCGCAGCCCGAAGGCTTCGGCGCGGCCGTCGGCGGCGCAGCTCACCAACCCCTGGCCCCGTTGCAGGCTGCCCCGGAGTTGATCAGCCCAACGGCTCCAGGCCCGGCATTGCGCCGGTGAATACACCGCTGGATCCGCATGCTGCACCGCTTCGAGATAAATCTCGCGCAGGGCATCGTGATCCCCTGGTTGCATGGCCCGCAGGCCATGCGTTTTCAGGTCAGCCTGCATGCCGGTCTGCCTCAGTGTGCAGAGATCGTGCATCCATTTTCACGGGATTGTCACGGGATTGGCATTGGATTGCCATGGTCAGGGTTGCTGGCATGTTGTATGTTCAACGTGTTGGTTGATAAGAGCTGCTCCGCAATGCTCACCGGATCTGAACTGCTGGCCAAGGTCAAAGAGCTTGGCGATGTGGGCAAATCGGAAATTGTCCGCTCCTGCGGCTACGTGTCATCCAAGAAGGATGGTGGCGAGCGCCTGAATTTCACCGCCTTCTACGAAGCTCTGCTGGAGGCCAAGGGCGTTGAGCTCTCCGGCGGCGGCAAGGTGGGCAAAGGCGGCCGCAAGCTGAGCTACACCGCCACCGTGCAGGGCAATGGCAACCTGCTGATCGGCAAGGCCTATACCGCCCTGCTCGATCTTCAGCCCGGCGACGAGTTTGAAATCAAACTCGGCCGCAAGCAGATTCGTCTGATCCCCGTGGGCTCCAGCGAGGAAGACGAAGAGTGATCTGGGGCTTGGGGGTTACCCCAAGCTCACGCACACCACATCACTCACCACATCGTCTGCCGGATTATCTGCCGGGTTGTTGCTGGTGGATGAGGCGGGGGTGATCAGCTGCCCCTCGAAACCCTCGGGTTGGCAGCTGAGCACCACCAGCTGGATGCCTTGATCCATGGCGCGGCGCAGCATCCGTTGCAGGCCGATCTGCCGTTCGCGATCGCTTTGGCTGAAGGCGTCGTCGAACACCAGCGGCAGGCCGCCGTCGTAGGCCGGGAGCAGCACCTCGGCCATGGCCAGCCGCAGGGCCGCCGCCAGCTGCTCGCGCATGCCGCCGCTGAGCTGGGCAAAGCCGTAGGCCTCCCCCCGCTGCCGCAGTTGCAGGTTCTGGAAGCCCTGCTGCGGATCAAAGCTGAGCAGCGGACTGCCGGGGTCGCCGGCCAGCTCCGCCAGGTAGGGGCGGATGGCCTCCCGCAGCGGTTCGCTGTAGCGGTTGGCCAGCTCCGCCTGGGCCCGGTGGAAGCGCTCCTGCAGCAGTTGCAGCGCTTGCCCCTGGCGCTCCAGCCGTTGGCGCTCCGCCTGGGCTTCCTCCCAGGCGGCCTGCCGCTGCTCCAGCTCCGCCTGGGGGTTCACGGCCCCGAGGCTTTGGCAGCGCTGTTCCACCTGCCCCCGTTGGCTGAGCAGTTGGTTTTTCTCCTGCTCCAGCGCCTGCAGCTGCGCCTCCAGGGCATCGGTGCTGGGCGGCGGGCCATCCCGCAGATCGGAGAGCTCGGCTTCGATCTGCTGCAGCTGCGCCTCCCCCTCCTGCAGCTGGGCCGTGGGGGGCTCGGCGATGGCCTGGAGCCGCTCGTCGATCACCCGCAGCGACCCCTCCAGCTGGCCCAGCCGGCTGCGCTGGCTGTCCAGTTGGCGCTGCAACTGCTGCTCCTGCCCCTGCCGCCGCTGCTCCGCCTGGGCCGCCTGCTCCTGCTGGTGCTGCAGCGCGGTGGCCCCGGCCTTGATCTGCTCCAGCCAGCCCTCGAGCTGGTGGCGCTCCAGCTGCCGTGGATCCCCCGGCGCCTCGGCCAGCGCCGCGAGTGCGGCCAATTGCGGGGCTTGGCTCTCCACGGCGGCCTCCAGCCGCTGCCGCCGCGGCTGCAGCTGCCCCAGCCGCTGCTCCAACCCCGCCCAGGGGATGGCCCGGGCCGCCTGGCGCAGGCTGGTGAGCTCCGCCTCCAGGCTGCGCCGCTGGCGCTC
This sequence comes from Synechococcaceae bacterium WBB_10_009, assembly GCA_010030955.1. Lineage (GTDB taxonomy): Bacteria > Cyanobacteriota > Cyanobacteriia > PCC-6307 > Cyanobiaceae > Vulcanococcus. The sequence continues at coordinate 20,224 of RHBP01000003.1, forward strand.
CAGCTGTTCGCCCGCATCGCTGCTGGCCACCCCCAGCTGCTGGAGCAGGTGCTGCAGTTGCCGTTCGGCTTGCTGCCGCTGCTCCAGTAGGGCCGGCAGGGCCTCACCGCCGCCGGGGCTGAGCCGCAGCACCACCCCCGCGCCCACCTGCAGCTCCGCCGCGTGGCTCAGCTGGCGCCGGTCGCCGCGGCGCAGGGCCTCGCCCTCCAGCTGGATCGGTTGATCGCTGGCGATCACCTCCACGGTGGTGGCCATGGCCTGGCAGCGGGTGTCGAGCTGGAGCAGGGCCTGCTCCGCCTGGCGCAGCTGCCGCACCTGCTCGGCGTTGAGCTCCGGCAGCGCCGCCAGCTGGGTTTTGAGTTGATCGGCCTCCGCCTGCAGCCGTTGCAGCTGCCGTTGGTGCTCCTGCAGGGTGTGCTGTTCAGCCTCCAGCTGGCGCAGGTCGAGCAGCTGTTGCAGCGCCTCCTGCTGCCGCTGCTGCCGTTGGCATTCGGAGGCGGCCTGCTGCTGGCGCTGCAGCTGCTGCCCCTGTTGGCCCTGGAGCTGGCGTTGCTGCTCCAGCAGCTGCTCGAGTTGCTGCTGCAGGCTGCGTTGCTCCTGCTGTTGCAACCGCTGCTGCTCCAGCAAGTGCTGCCGCTGCTGCCGTTGCTGCAGCAGCGGTTGCAGCTCGGCGCTGAGCAACCGCCGCCGCTGCAGCAGCTGCAGGTGGCGCTGCAGGGCGGGTCGCTGATGCTGGTCGATCGTCTCCAGCCGTTCGCCGATGCTGCGCCATTGCTCCATGGCGGTCTCCAGCTCCTGCACCCGTTGCTGGGCCAGCTGCAACTGCGCGCTGGCCTCGGCATCGCGTTGCTGCGCCAGGGCCAGGGGGCTGCCGGCCTTGACCCGGCCGGTGGCGGTGTAGCTGGCGGCCAGCCGCTGCTCCAGTTGCGCCAGCACCTGTTGGTCCAGCGCGGAGGCCACGGCGTCCGCCTGGCCGCGCCCCTGCAATTGATCCACCAGGCGGCCGTAGTCGTAGCGCTCCTGGTGGCCCTCGATCGGGTTGTCGCCGGCGCTGCCCTGCCGCACCCAGAGGTGGGCCCAACGCTCCGGCAGCTGGGCGATGCGCCGCCCCTCCACCGGCGCGTCGTAGCCGAGCAGCTGGGCCAGGCGCTCCTCCGCCGCGGCGCCGCTCAGCGATGGGCTGGCGCTGCCGCTCAACTGGCAGGTGCCGCTGGCGCCGGAGAAGCGTTTGCGCAGCTGCCAGAGTTCCCCGGCGGCTTCAAAGCGGATCTCCACCTCGGGCAGTCCGGCGTGGAGGCGGGAGCGCAGCTCCTCCACCCCCCGCCCCGTGGCGGTGGCCCGCAGGAACAGCCCCTTGTGCAGGGCCTCCACCAGGGTGCTCTTGCCCGCTTCGTTGGGGCCGCCGATCAGCGTCAGCTGGCGGCCGAAGCCGATCTCGAGGTCGCCGTGTTGGCGCACCTGCCGCAGGCGGCAACTCCTCAGGCGCATCGTTCGGCCGGCAGGCAGCGGTGCAGCTCCGCCAGGGCCAGCTGCAGCACGGCGGTGGTGTCCGGGTCGTCGCTGCCGCTCAGCTCCCGCTGCAGATCACTCGCCACCCGCGCGATCAGCGGATCTTCGGCACGGCCGCTGAGCTCGGCCAGCTCCTGGGCATCGGGGCTGGTGCCGCAGTGCCCCCGCCGTTTCAGCCGCAGCAGCTGCGCCTCCCAGCGCTCCAGCAGCGCCGCGTAGCGCCGGTGGCCCTCCAGGCTGAGGCTGCCCTGCTCCTCCAGCAGCAGCAGTTGCTGGCCGGGCTCATCCCCCAGCAGCTGCTCCAGCTGGCGCTCCAGGCGCTCCACATCGGCGCTGCTCTGCAGCTCCACCGTGATCGGCAGCCAGCGCAGGCTGGCGGTGGGCCGCGGCTGCACCACCGGCAGTTGCCCCCGTTGCGCCGTCACCGCCAGCACCTGGCCGCCCCGGTAGTCGTTGGTGCGGGGAAAGCGATCCGGCTCCGGCGTGCCGCAATACCAGCTGCGGCTGTTCACCTGTTTGAGGCCGTGCCAATCCCCCAGGGCCACGTAGTCGAGCTGCTCCAGCAGGGGGGCATCGAGCTGCAGGCGGTTGCTGGCGCTGGCGGGGTTTTCTTCGTCGCCGTCGTGGTCGGTGCCCGGATTGGCGTCCAGGTCGGCCGCCCCGAAGCCGTGCACCGAACCATGGGCCAGCAGCAGGCGTGGCCGGTCGTCCGGCAGCGCCGACCAATCCAGGTGGCGCACCCAGGCGGTGGGGTCGTGGCTATCGCTGCGGCGCAGCAGCGGGCAAGGCAGCACGATCGCCTGCTCCAGCACCAGGGGGCTGCGCTCCAACAGCACCTGCAGGTTTGGCGCGCGGCGCCGCTGCTCCGTCTGGAAAAAGGGGCTGTGCCACACGCTGCCGGGGGCGCCGTGGTCGTGGTTGCCGGGGATCACCAGCACCGGCAGCTCCAACTTGCCGATCGCCTGGCACACGGCGCTCACATCGCTGCTGCTGGGGGTGGGGGAATCAAACAGGTCGCCCGCCACCAGCAGCAGGCTGGCTTTGGTGGGGGCGATCTGGGCGCCGATGCGAGCGATCGCTTCGATGCGCACCTGGCGCAGCCGGGCCCGTTTGTCGGGGTCCTGCACGCGGGCGTAGGGCTTGCCGATCTGCCAGTCGGCGCTGTGCAGAAACGACAGCATGCAGGGCTGTGGGGGTCGACCCATTTCAGCGCGCCTGGGGCAGATTGGTGAACCACACGGATGGAGGGCCGGTGCGTCGCCGCTGGAGCGCGTTGCGATCTGGGTTGTTGCCTGGGTTGCTGGCGGTGCTGTTGCCCCTGCTGCTGGTGTTCTGGCCGGGTGCCGCCTGGGGCAGCGGCGATGGCGCCGCCCTGTTTTCGCAGCACTGCGCCGGCTGCCATGTGAATGGCGGCAACATCATTCGCCGCGGCAAAACCCTCAAGCTGGCGGCCCTGGAACGCCAGGGCCTGGCCTCGCCGGAGGCGATCGCCGCCATCGCCGCCGCGGGGGTGGGCCAGATGGGCGGTTATGGCGCGGTGCTGGGGGAGCCGGGGGTGGAGCAGGTGGCCACCTACGTGTGGCAGCAGGCCCAGGCGGGCTGGCCGAAGGGCTAGGAGATCAGCGCAGCGGTGGCCTCAGAAGGCCTGGATCCAGGGGTACACGGTGAGCTCCGTCCAGATCCCGTTGCGCCAGTAGACGTCGTTGTGGAGCAGCTCCTCCACCTGGCCCTGGCTGTCGGCTTCGTAGATGCCGAACACGTGGGTGCTGCCCTCCGTGGGCCCCAGGGTGATCAGCAGGCCGGCATCCTTCTGCCGTTGCAGCCCCGCCAGGTGCTCCTCCCGGAAGGGGGCGCGCTTCTCCAGCGCATCGGCGCAGTAGGTGCCCCAGAGAACGAAGCGCATGGCCGGCGGCGGCAAGGGGCCCGCAACCTACCGCCGCGCAACGCTGCCTACAGCCAGCCCGCGGCGAACCAGGGCTGGCGCACCTTGCTGGGGAACAGGATCGGCCGGTCGGTGGGCTGGGCGTTGGCCTGGTCGGTCCAGTTCACGCGGCAGTCGAAGCGGGTGACGCCCTTGCTGTCGGTGCGGGTTTTGAGCACGAACCCCTGCACCGTGGCCTTGGCGGGCATCAGGTATTGGGCTTGGTTGCAGGCATCCACCTCGGAGATGGCCGACTGGTAGGTGGAGGAGCCCGCCAGGGCGGCGGGGGCCAGGCCGAGCCCCCCCAACAGCAGGCCGGCGGTGAGCAGGGTGCGGTGGGCCATGGCCTGGGGGCGTGAGCGTTGGTGTGATTCTGCCGGGTTTTGCCTCATGCCGTCAGCGCGGAAGGCTCAGCACTTAGCGGTCGAGGGCGCTGCGCAATTCGCCGCAGAAGGCGCCCGCGGCGGCGGCCACATCGCCGCCGCCGTGGTGGGCGGCGGCCATCACCGCCACCAGGGCGCTGCCCACGATGGCCCCGTCGGCGCCCCAGTCGCGCACCTGGATCGCCTGCTCGGGCCCGGAAATGCCAAACCCCACGGCCACCGGTGTGGGGCCCATGGCCTTGAGCTGCTGCACCAGGCCCGCCACCCGGGATTCGATCGTGGTGCGCACGCCGGTCACCCCGGTGACGCTCACCAGATAGGTGAAGCCGCGGCTGGCGGCGGCGATGCGGCCCATGCGCTCGGCCGGGGTGGTGGGGGCCACCAGCAGCACCAGGTCGAGCCCAGCAGCAGCGGCGATGCCCGAGAGCTTCTCGGCTTCTTCCAGGGGCAGGTCGGGCACCACCAGCCCAGCGGCGCCGGCGGCGGCCGCATCGCTGCAGAACCGCTCCATGCCGCGGTTGAGCAGCGGGTTGCTGTAGGTGAACAGGATCACCGGGATGGTGAGCTCCCCCCGCAGCCCACCGAGCATCTCCAGCACCCGCCCCGGGGTGGTGCCGGCCTTCAGGGCCCGGCTGGCGGCGGCCTGGATCACCGGCCCGTCGGCCAGGGGGTCGCTGTAGGGAATGCCCAGTTCGATCAGGTCGGCCCCGGCCGCCTGCAGGGCCAGCAGGCTGGCGCGGGTGCTGTCGAGATCCGGATCGCCCGCCATCAGGAAGGGCATCAGTGCGCAACGGCCCTGGCTCTGCAGCTGCGCAAAGCGCCGCTGGATCGGGGTGCTGGGGGTCACGGCGGCACTGGATCTGCCGCTGAGCCTATGGGGTCGGCGGTTGGGGGGTTTGGTCCAGCTCCTGCAGCAGCTGCTCCTGTTGTTCAGGGCTCAGGGCTTCAAAGCGCTTCTGCAGTTCTGCGTCGGTGGCGGAGTCGTAGGCGGAGCGGTAGCGGCGCCGCTGCTCCATGTAGGTCATGTTGCCGGTGACCACCCGAAACAGGTAGGAGCCGGTCCACACCACCACGATCGCCACCAGCAGCACCTGCGAGGCGATGCCGGCGGAGAACCCTTCAAAACCGGCCGCCTGGAAGGCCCAGTAGCCCAGGCCGCCCACCGCGAACAGCCCCACACCGATCAGCAGGGCCTTGCCGCGGGTGATGCCGCTGTTCACAGCTGCGGGCCCTGGCCCTGCAGGCGCAGATTCACAAACGGGGCGAACAGGATCAGGCCCGGGAAGAACAAAAACACCAGGCCGTACACGCCGGTGCGCTCCAGCTTGCCCATCACGGTCCAGCGCTTGGCCATCCAGGCCATCAGCGCCAGCGGCACCACCACCAGGTAGGCGCCCCCCAGGGCGATGTAGGCAGCGATCACCAGCAGGGTTTCACCGGAGAGGGAGCTGAGCAACCCGGGCAAGGGCACGGCGTTGATGTAACTGACGTGAATGTAGGTGGAGTGTGGGGCGGAATCGGGCTGCCATGGGCGGCAGGGCGCGTTGCGGCACGGGCAATCCGCTCAAGATGCTGCCGGTGCTCCGCTTTCCAGTGGCTGGCGCCGGATGCAAACGGGCTGTGCTTCTACGATGCGCTGCTGCCAGGGAGCATGGCGGAATTGGTAGACGCAGCGGACTTAAAATCCGCAGACGGCAACGTTGTGGGGGTTCAAGTCCCCCTGCTCCCATCGTTGAGTCGCCGAATCAACTGTTTGCGTTCGGTTACAGACGGGTGCTTCGTGTTGGCGCTCTCCCCAGCCTGTGGGGGCTGAGGGCTGCTTTCCATGCTTGAGCTGCTGCCGCCGCTCAACGACCACAACTTGCCCTGGATGGACACCATCCATCCGATCGTCGTTCACTTCGTGATCGCGATGGCGTTGATCGCCTTCGTGTTTGACGTGGTGGGCGTGGTCTGGCGGAAGCCGGCCCTGTTTGAAGCCAGCTTCTGGAACTTGTTGTTTGCCACCGGCGCCATCTTTGTGGCGATCATCTTTGGGCAGGTGGAGGCCGGTCTGGCGGCGCCCTATGGGGCCTCTCGCCATCTTCTGGATATCCACACCACGATTGGGTGGTCGCTGGCGGGCGTGTTGTCGCTGCTTGCGGCTTGGCGCTATGTGCTGCGCAATCGCGACCCTCAGGTGTTGCCGCTGAGTTATCTGGGGGCGGGCAGCCTGGTGAGCGCCTTGGTCGTGGTGCAGATGCTCCTGGGCGATCGCTTGATCTGGACCTATGGACTCCACACCGTGAAGGTGGTGGCCGCCATGCGCGAGGGCCTGATCTGATGGTCAGCCTGCCGCTGCTCACCATGCCGCTGCTGCTCGAGCTGGCCTATGCCCCCGAGCAGCCTCCGGTTGAGCAGATCGCCCAGATGTTGGGGGCCAATGGCCTTCCCTACAGCCTGCCGATCCACCCCAACCTGGTGCACCTGACGATCGGCCTGTTCGTGATCGCCATCGCCTTTGATGTGGTGGGTGCCCTGTATCCGCTGGAGAAGCGGGTGTTCCGCTTCCTGGCCCTGCCGATCACCCGCGGTGGTTTCCACGATGTGGGCTGGTACAACATGCTGGCCTGCTGCCTGGTGACCGTTTTCACCGTGGCGGCCGGTTTCTACGAGATGCTCACCGCGGTGCCCCTGCCCGATGTGAGGAGCACCTTCGGCCTGGGCGGCATGACCACCATGCTCTGGCATGGCGTCGGCGGTGTGCTGGTGCTGGCGATCATCACGGCCATGACCGTGTGGCGTGGCGTTCAGCGTTACGTCTGGCGGCGTGACATGGGCCGTCAGGTGCAGTGGCTCTACCTGGCCGTTGGCGTGGTGATGTACGCCGTGATCGGCCTGCACGGCACCTTGGGGGCCCAGCTGGCCGCTGAATTCGGTGTGCACATCGCCGCCGACCAGCTGCTGCAGGCCGGGGCCGATCTGCACACCGCCCTGCCCTGAGGAGACCATCCCGATGACCAGCTCCTCGAAGCCACCGATCAACACCACCGCCGTGGCGGGCGTCAGCCTCTGGGTGGGGGTGCTGGTGGTGCTCAGCCACTGGATGGGTGAACAGTCCCACCGCTGGTTGCCGGTGTCCGCCTCCACGGCGGCGCCGCTCGTGGACAACCTGTTTGGCCTTGAAACCGCCATCGGCACCTTCGTGTTCGGGGCGGTGGTGTCGGTGATGGTGTGGGTGATGCTGTTCAACCGCGCCGAGAAATACGACGAAAGCGATGCGGTGCCGGTGGAGGGCAACACCCGCCTGGAGGTGATCTGGACCGCCATCCCGTTTGTGCTGTTGATGGCGATTGCCTCCTGGACGATCCAGGCGGAGAAGGAGCTCGGCACCCTGGGGCCCATGGAGCACATCCACCTGCGCGATCCGATCGAGCAGGTGGGGGGCTATGCCGGCGATCGCCTGCCTTCGGAGCAGGTGGAGGTGATCGCGCGCCAGTGGTCGTGGGAATTTCGCTATCCGGGGGCGAACGTCTCCTCCACGGAGCTGCATCTGGCCGTGGATCAACCGGTGACCTTCCGGTTGGTGTCGGAGGACGTGCTGCACGGCTTCTTCATTCCGGCCTTTCGGCTCAAACAGGATGTGATCCCAGGCCGTGCCATCGACCTCAACATCACCCCCACCCGTGAGGGCACCTACCGCCTGCGGGATTCGCAGTTCAGCGGCACCTGGTTTGCGGCCAATCAGGCGGATGTGGTGGTGGAGAGCGCTGACGCCCACAGCGCCTGGTTGCAACAGGCCGCAGCCGCCCCCTTGCAGCCGGGCCTGAGCGTGGCGGTGGAGGAATACGCCACCCTCTCGGGCGGCTCCCGCCGCGGCTGGGCCACGGTTCCGCCGGCGCCGCCCCCTCAGGTGAATGTGCCTGGATCCCCCGATCAGCCCCACGACGCCTGAGCCCTGAGCCGATGACCATCGCCACCTTCCCGCCCGAACCCAAGCCCGACCCCGGTTGGAGCCGCTATTTCGGCTTCTGCACCGATGCCAAGGTGATCGGCATTCAGTACATCGTCACCGCCTTCTTTTTCTTCCTGATCGGAGGGCTGCTGGCGATGGTGATCCGCGGTGAGTTGATCACCCCGGCGTCCGACCTGGTCGACCGTGCTGTTTACAACGGCATCTACACGATGCACGGCACGATCATGTTGTTCCTGTTCATCTTTCCGGTGCTCAATGGGCTCAACAACCTGTTGATCCCCACGATGATCGGGGCTCCGGACATGGCCTTCCCGCGGCTCAATGCTGTGGCCTTCTGGTTGGTGCCGATCTTTGGATCGCTGTTGATCGCCAGCTTCTTTGTTCCGGGTGGTCCGGCCTACTCAGGTTGGTGGAGCTACCCGCCCGTGAGCATCCAGAATCCGCTGGGCCATTTCGTGAACGGCCAGGGGCTGTGGATCACGGCCGTGGCGCTCTCCGGTGTGTCCTCAATCATGGGCGCCCTGAATTTCGTAACCACCATCCTGCGGATGCGGGCACCGGGGATGACGATCACCCGCATGCCGGTGTTCTGCTGGACGGCCCTGGCGGCCCAGAGCCTGCAGTTGATTGGCCTGCCGGCCCTCACCGGCGGCGCGATCATGCTGCTGATGGACCTCAGCTTTGGCACCAGTTTCTACCGGCCGGAGGGTGGTGGAGATCCGGTGCTTTACCAGCACTTCTTCTGGTTCTATTCCCACCCGGCGGTGTATGTGATCATCCTGCCGGTGTTCGGCATCTTCTCGGAGCTGTTCCCCGTTTATTCGCGCAAACCGCTGTTTGGCTATCTCTACGTGGCCCTCGCCTCCTTCATCATCGTGGGGCTCGGTTTGATTGTGTGGGTGCACCACATGTTCCCCAGTGGTGTGGCCCAGTGGATGCGCAACCTGTTCATGGTCTTCACGATGCTGATCGCCGTGCCCACCGGCGTGAAGGTGTTTGCCTGGCTGGGCACGATCTGGGGTGGCAAGTTGCAGCTCACCACACCGATGTTGTTCTGCCTCGGTGGTCTGTTCAACTTTGTGTTCGCCGGCATCACCGGCATCATGTTGGCCACGGTGCCGGTGGACATTCATGTGTCCAACACCTACTTCGTGGTGGGCCATTTCCACTATGTGATCTACGGCGCCGCGGTGATGGGCATCTTCGCCGCGATCTACCACTGGTTTCCCAAGTTCATCGGCCGCATGCCCTACGAGGGCCTGGGCAAGTTGCATTGTTTGCTCACCTTCGTGGGCGCCAACCTCAATTTTCTGCCCATGCATCCGCTGGGCCTGATGGGCATGCCCCGGCGTGTCTCCAGCTACGACCCTGAATTCACCTTCTGGAATGTGGTGGCCAGCCTGGGGGCCTTCCTGTTGGGGGTGTCCATCATTCCATTTCTGCTGAACATGGTGAGCGCCTGGATCCGCGGCCCCAAGGCCACCCACAACCCCTGGAGGGCCATTGGCCTGGAGTGGCTGTTGCCGTCGCCGCCGCCGGAGGACAACTTCGGCGAGGAGGTGCCGACGGTGATCAGCCGCCCCTACGGCTACGGCACCGGTCTGCCGCTGGTGGAACACCAGGACGAGATCGAACGGCGCCTTGACCTGCAGGAGGCCAGCGCAGCATGACCGACACCACCCTCACCCCTGGATCCGTGGAGGCCCACGGCCAGCATTCCGGCCACAACCTCACGGGTTTCATCATCTTCCTGTGTTCGGAGAGTGTGGTTTTCCTGGCCTTCTTCAGTGGCTATGCCCTGCTGAAGACCAGCGCCCTCGACTGGCTCCCCCCCGGCGTCGAAGGATTGGAGTGGCGCACGCCATTGGTCAACACGGTGGTGTTGGTGTCCAGTTCAGGCACCATTTACCTGGCCGAGCAGTTCAAGGCCCGCGACAACATGGCCCTGTTCCGCGGCTTCTGGCTGTTGAGCATGGCCATGGGGGCTTACTTCCTCTACGGCCAGGCGGTGGAGTGGAGCGGCCTGCAGTTTGGCTTCACCTCCGGCACCTTCGGCGGCACCTTCTATCTGCTCACCGGTTTCCACGGTTTGCACGTGGCCACCGGCATCTTGCTGATGGGGTTGATGCTGATCAAATCCTTCATCCCCGGCAACTACAGCGGAGGTGAACAGGGTGTTCAGGCCACGTCGCTGTTCTGGCACTTCGTGGATGTGATCTGGATCATCCTCTTTCTGTTGATTTACGTCTGGCAATAGCCGCACTTCTCCCATGATCATCGACGACCTCCACTACGACGTGATCGTGATTGGCAGCGGTGCCGCCGGCGGCACCCTGGCCGGTCAGCTGGCCCGATCCGGCAAGCGGGTGCTGGTGCTGGAGCGCGGCGGGGCCATGCCCCTGGCGGATCAGAACGTGGCCGATGTTGATCTGTTCCGCAAGGACCGCTACCACCCCGGTGAGCAGTGGTTCGGCACCGACGGCGACCCCTTCTCGCCCCAGACGATCTATGCCCTGGGGGGCAACACCAAGATCTGGGGCGGTGTGCTCGAGCGCATGCGCGAGCGTGAGTTTGACGGTGTGCAGCACCAGGGGGGCAAGGCCCCCTCCTGGGAGCTTGGCTACGCCGACCTGGCCCCCTTCTACGACCGCGCCGAACAGCTCTATCGGGTGCACGGCGAGGCCGGTGCTGATCCCTGCGCCCCACCCCGCAGCGCTGACTACCCCTTCCAGCCCAAGCCGATCGAGCCGTTCATGCAGGAGCTGCGCCTGGCGCTGGTGCGGCAGGGCACCCATCCCTATCTGCTGCCGCAGTCCTGGTCGGACTCGAGCCTCGACCCCAGCGGTGATGCCGAACTGTTCGGTGTGGATCCGGCCCGGCAGTCGGCCAACGTCACGGTGCGCGAGCGCACCCGCGTGCGCCGCCTGCACGTGAATCCCACCGGCACCGAGGTGCGCGGCGTGGAGGCCGAAATCGATGGGATCGTTTGGCTGTTCAGTGCCCACGTGGTGGTGCTGGCGGCCGGTGCCATCAACAGCGCCGAGATCCTGCTGCGTTCCGCCACCGAACACCACAGCCGCGGCCTGGCCAATGGGTCCGACCAGGTGGGCCGCAACCTGATGAAGCCGCAGCTCACCTCGATCATTCAGCTGGCGACGGATGCCAATTCCGGTCGCTACCCCCGCAGCCTCGGCATCACCGACTACTACTGGGGCGACCAGAACGTCTCCTTCCCCCTCGGCTCGATCGCCAGCGGTGGCGGCGTGCTGCAGGACGCCCTGTTTGCCGAGTCGCCGCCGGTGTTGTCGCTGGTGACCAAGTTGATGCCGAACTTTGGCCTGGAGCAGCTGGCGGCCCGCTCGGTGGCCTGGTGGGCCACCAGCGCTGTGTTGCCCGACCCCCACAACCGCGTCACCCTGCGCGGCAACCACCTGCAGATTCACTACCTGCCCAACAACCGCGAAGCCCACGACCGGTTGGTCTACCGCTGGATCGACACCCTCAAGCAGGTGGAGGCCGATCCGGACTGCCATGTGGTGAAGGCTGCCCCCACCCACCCCCGCGGTGAGGCCCCGCTCACCGTGATGGGCAGTGTGTGCGGCACCTGCCGCATGGGCACCAATCCAGCCACCTCGGTGGTGGATCTCAACGGCCGCAGCCACGAGCTCAGCAACCTCTACATCGCCGATGCCAGCGTGTTCCCCTCCTGCCCGGCGATTGGCATGGGTCTCACGGTGATCGCCAACGCCCTGCGCATCGGCGACCGCGTGCTGGAGGCCCTGTGACCAACCTCAGCGGCAGTGCTTCGGGGAGTTCAGAGCTGCGCCGCATGGCGGAGCGGGATCATGAGGACGTGCCCTGGGGGTTGTGGGGCAGCTACCTGCCGGAGCGCCAGTGGGGCACCGTGCGGGAGGACTATTCCGCCGACGGCAACGCCTGGAGCTCCTTCCCCCACGACCATGCCCGCTCCCGCGCCTACCGCTGGGGGGAGGACGGCCTGCTGGGGATTTGCGACAACCAGTGCCGCCTCTGTTTTTCCGTTGCCCTCTGGAACGGTGTGGATCCGATCCTCAAGGAACGGCCCTTTGGCCTGGCCAATGAGGAGGGCAACCACGGCGAGGACATCAAGGACTACTACTTCCACATCGCCAACACCCCCACCCACAGCTTCATGCGGGGGCTGTACAAGTACCCGCAGCAGCGCTTCCCCTACGAGCAGCTGATCGAGGAGAACGGCCGTCGCGGCCGCGACCAGCCCGAATTTGAGCTGGTGGACACCGGCATCTTCGCGGACGACCGCTACTTCGATGTCTGGATCGAGTACGCCAAGGCTTCCCCCACCGATCTGGCGATTCGAATCCGCGCCGTGAACCGTGGCCCCGATCCGGCCCCGCTCACCCTGCTGCCCACCCTTTGGCTGCGCAACACCTGGAGCTGGGGCTATCCCGATGAACAGGAGCAGCCCCTGATCCTGGAGGGGGATCTGCTCGTGGCCAACCCCGGTGGCGGGCTGGGCCGCTACCAACTCGCCTGTGGTGAGGAGGGGCGCTGGATCTTCACCGACAACGAGACCAACACGGAGCGCCTCTACGGCGAGCCCAATGCCCGTTGCTTCCACAAGGATGGCTTCCACCGCTACCTGATCGAGGCGGAGCAGGGGGCGATCAACCCGGCCCAGCGCGGCACCAAAGCGGCGCGGCTGTTGCAGCGCACGCTGCAACCGGGTGAGGAGTGGCAGCTGGATCTACGCCTCTCGGGCCCGCCTCAGGGCGCTGAGGCGGCGTTTGGCTCGGGGGTCACGGGGCTCGATCCCCTGTTTGAGGCCCGCGAGCGGGAGTGGGATGACTTCTTCTTCGGCCGGGTGCCCAATCTGGGCGCTGACGACCGCTTGAT
>RHBP01000021.1 GCA_010030955.1 Synechococcaceae bacterium WBB_10_009
GAAGACCCGCGTCAGAACTTCAGACCCGCGCCCGGCAAGATCACCGGCTGGCTGCCACCCGGTGGCCCTGGTGTGCGGGTCGACAGCCACGTCTACACGGGCTACGAAATCCCCCCCTTCTACGACTCGCTGATCGGCAAGCTGATCGTCTGGGGCACCGACCGCAACCACGCCCTCAAGCGGCTGCGCCGGGCCCTCTCGGAATGCGCCGTCACCGGCATCCCCACCACCATCGATTTCCACCTGCAACTGCTGGATCGCCCCGAATTTCAGGCGGGTGATGTGCACACCAAATTTGTGGAGCAGGAGATGCTGCCCCCGGCTTGAGGCCTGTCTGCGACCTGGAGCCCGATCAGGCCGGCAGCACGCTCAAACGCAGCATCACCTGACTGAGCAGGCCCTGCTGGCCCACCAGCAATTCCCGCAAGAGGCTCACCAGCCCCACCCAGATCACCGGGGTCACATCCACGCCACCGATGGGGGCCACCAGGCGGCGCGTCAGCGCCAGCAGGGGCTCGGTGGGGCCGCCCACCAGGCGCCAGGGGCCCTGGCGCAGGTCCACCTGGGGGTACCAGGTGAGCACGATGCGAAACAGGAACAGCAGCGTCCAGGCCGCCAGCGCCAGCCCCAGCAGCAGATGCAGCGGCGGCAGCAGCTGGCGCAGCAGCGCCACCGTGTCTGGAGATAGCGCCTGTGGCGAGAGCGCGGCTGAGCTGTCCGGTCCCGTCACAAAGCCCTAAGCAGCGATGGCGCGATCGTAGGAAGTCGGCTCCACTGCCTAGGATCACCGGCGGATTCGTCAGTGCCATGACCCCCTCGCTCGCCAACTTTCTCAGCAGCCTCGCTTGGGGTGCGGTGATCGTGGTCATCCCCATCACCGCCGCCGTGATCCTGATCAGCCAGAACGACCGGGTCGACCGCAAGCTCTGAAGCCCGGCAGCCCGGGCCCGCGCCTCGACGGCCGGCCTAAAGTGGCTGAAAGTGCGGCCTGAAAGGGCTTTCGATCCGTGGTCAACGCCAGCCTGAACTGGGCCAGCATCGTGGGGATCGTGCTGGCCGTCGGCGGCGCGCTGCTCTATTTCATGCGCAGCTTCAAGCCCGCCCTGGCCCGCGACTACGACGTGTTCTTCGCCGCCGTGGGCCTGCTCTGCGGCGGCATTTTGTTTTTCCAGGGCTGGCGCCTGGATCCGATCCTGCAGTTTGGCCAGTTTCTGTTGGCGGGCACCACGGTGTTTTTCGCCTACGAGAGCGTGCGGCTGCGGGGGGTGACCACCGAGCAGGCCCGCCGCTCCTCCTTCTTCGACGACGACGAACCGCCCAGCCGGCCCCGCATGGGCGGTGGCCGCGACTGGGGCGACGACGTTGACCGCTTCGATGAACCCCAACCGCTGCGCCGCCGCATCCGCTCCCGCGAGGAGGGCTTCGGCGACCGCGACGAGGAGGACTTCTACCGCCCCCGCCGGCCCGCCGCCCGGGCCGCCATCCCCGAGCGGGCCGCCTCCCGCGACGATTGGGAGGCCCAACGCAACCGCGGCGAGCGCGGTGCTGAGCGCCCATCCGACCGTGGCCCCGCCGCCGGCCGCTACCGCGCTGGGGGCCCCAGCATCCCGGCGAGCCAGGATTTCGGTGCCCGCCGCCAGGGCCGCGAGGAGCAACGCCGCGGCAGCCGCCCCGGCGCGCCGGCCGAGGGCATGCCCCGCTCCAGCCGCCGCCCCGCAGCCCCCGGCAGCGGACCTGAACCGATGGCCTCCGGCGCCACCGCCGGTGTACCCCAGGGTTCCCCCTACCGCGCCAGTGGCATGCCCTCCGCCAGCGCTGACGCCGCCGACGCCTCGGTGAGCGACGCCGAGTTTCGCCCGGTGCCCCCCGCCCCCCGCAGCGAAGGCCCCGGCCCGCGGGACAACAGCTCGCGCTTCGACGACTGATCCGCAGCCTCAGCCTGCTGCTGCTGGCCACCGGCCTGGGGGGGTGCACCCTGCTGCCCTGGCGGCGCCAGCCGGCGCCACCCCTGGGGCTGGGCAGCGAAACGCGCCAACAGCCCGCCCTCAGCGGTGATGGGCGCCTGCTGGCCTCGCTGGTGGAGCGGGGCGGCCGCACCACGGTGCTGCTGCAGGAGCGCAGCAGCGGCCGGGTGCTGCCCCTGCGCCACCTGCGCGACCACCAACCCCACAGTTCCCCGGCCCTGAGCTGGAACGGCCGCTACCTGGCCCTGCTGGTGCAGCAGGGGGGGCGACGCCAGGCGGTGATTGAAGACCGCGCCACCGGCCGGCTGCAGCCGCTGTTGTTGCCCATGGGCCTGGAGCCGCGGCGCCTCAGCCTGGCCCCCGACGGCCAGCGCCTGGCCCTGGAGGTGATCGCCGGCGGCGGCCAGCGGGTGGAGCTGTTCGACCTCAGCGGCCTGCTCGAACCGGACCTGGCCCCCGGCCAGCGCCAGAGCGGCGGCGGCGAGGGGGCGCTGCAGCCGTGAGGAGCCACCGCAAGCCCCTGTGGACCGGCGGCCTGCTGCTCACCCTGCTGCTGCAGGGCTGCCAGGGGGGCCTGCGGCCGTTGCCCAACCTCAACCAACAGCTGGCCCGCCTGGGCAGCGGCCAGAGCCCCAGCCTGGGCAGCGGCTGGCTGGCCCTAATCGCCAGCCGCGATGGCGGACGCCCCCAGGTGCAGCTGATCGACGGCCAACGGCAACTGCCGGTGCCCCTGCCGGGGCTCAACCGGGCCGACAGCCTGCCGATCCAGGTGAGCGTGGATGCCCGCGGTGAGCACCTGGCGGTGGTGCGCCAGCGCGACGACCGCACGGAGCTGGTGCTCTACCGGCGCTCCCTGATGGCCGTGCAGCCCCTGGCGATCGAGCCGGCGGGCGTGCCCCGCCAGGTGAGCCTCAGCGCCGATGGGCGGGTGCTGGCGGTGGAGGTGAGCCGCGGCGGCCTGTGGCAGATCGATCTGCTGGAGCTGCCCTAACGCCCCGGACAGGGATCAGCCCACAAAGCCTGCCCAATGCAGGAAGGTGCTGCCGCTGATGGCCTCCACCAGCAGGATTGCCACGAAGCCCACCATGGCGAAGCGCCCATTCACCCGTTCGGCGTAGGCGCTCCAGCCGAAGGCCGGGGCATCGCCGGTGGTGGCACTGGTGGCGGGAGCGTCGGTGGGGGGCGGGGTGGCGGACATCGCGGCTTCAGGCTCCGGCGTTGAAGGTATAGCTGGCGGCGGGGTGCAGCTTCCAGGCGCCGAGGCCGTCGAGCTCCAGCACCGTGTCGTGGAAGCTGGTGAGGGTGGGGCGATGGCCCACGCTCACAAACGCCATCTCCCGCTGCACCAGCAGCTGGTAGAGGTGCTTCTCGGTGCCCACATCCAGGGCGCTGGTGGCCTCATCCAGCACCACAAAGCGGGGGGAGTTGAGCAGCAGGCGGGCGAAGGCCAGGCGTTGCTGTTCCCCCAGGGAGAGCAGCCGCGGCCAATCCTGTTTGATGTCGAAGTCGGGGTAGCGCTGCACCAGCTCGCTGAGGCGCACCTCCTCGAGCACGCTGCGCAGGTGCTGATCGCTGAAGCGCTGGGGATCGAGGGGGTAACAGAGCTGCTCCCGCAGGCTGCCCAGGATCATGTAGGGCTTCTGGGGGATGAACAGCAGCTCGCTCTGGGGGGGACGCTGCACCGTGCCGGCGGCGGCGGGCCAGAGGCCGCTCACCAGGCGCAGGAAGGAGGTTTTGCCGCAGCCGCTCGGCCCCACCACCAACACCCGCTGGTGGGGGGCCACCTCCAGGCTGAGGTCGTGGATCAGGCGGCGCCCGCCCTGCGGGGGCACCAGGTCGACATGGCTCACCAGCAGGGACTCGGAACAGCCCTCGGCGACGGCGGCCTGAAGCGCCGCGGCGCCCCCCTGACCGATGGCCTCCACCTTGCCCTGGAACCCCTCCAGACGGCTGATGGAGGCGGAAAAGGCCGCCAGGCGGTCGATGTTGTTCACGATGTAACTCACCGAGAACAGCACCTGCGAGAAGGCGATGCTGGCCTGGCCAAACACCCCGAAATCCACCTCCTTGGCGAAGTAGATCGGCGCGATCACCAGCCAGGGCAGGAAGCGGGAGAAGTAGTCGTAGGAGCGCTGGATCACGCTGATCAGCGCTTCCCACACGATCAGCTTGTTGTAGTTGCGGATCGCCCCCCCCAGCCGCCGCTCCGCCTCGCGGCCCTCCTGCTGCTCACCGCGGTAGAAGGCGATCGATTCGGCGTTGTCGCGGATGTGCACCAGGCCATAGCGGAAGTCGGCCTCGAGGCGCAGCTGGTCGTAGTTGAGCGCCACCAGCTTGCGGCTGGCGAACACAATCACCGCGGTGCCCGCCAGGGAGTAGGCCAGCAGCCACAGGGCCAGCTTGGTGCTGATGGTCCACAGCACCAGGATGAAACTCACGAAGGTGAGCAGGGCGGAGACGATCTCCACGCTCACGCTGAGGCTGGTGCTGGTGAAGCTGGCGGCGTCCTGGGAGATCCGTTGGTCGGGGTTGTCGATCTCCTCGGCGCTTTCGTCGTTGGGGTTGAGAACGTAGTAGGCGCGGTTGTCGAGGTAGCGGTTGAGCAGCCGGCCGCTCAACCAGGCCCGCCACAGCAAGCCGAGTTTGGGGATCAGGTAGCTCTGCAGGGCGCGGATCGGCAACGCCAACACCAGGCAGAAGGCGTAGATCGCCACCACCTGCCAAAACTGATCGGCCTGGTAGGCCACCAGGGTGTTGTCAACGTTGCGGGCGATGTAGCTGATGCCCACATTGATGCCGTTGATCACCAGGATCAGCAGGGTGATCACCCCCATCAGCACCCAGGGCAACCAACGCCCCTGGCGCAACTTGCCCCGCAGGACGCCAAAACAGCCCAGGCCCAAGGCGAACAGCACCATCACCACCACGCCCACGGGGCTGGCCCAGATGGCCGCCACCTGCTGGGGCACCCCGGGCAAAAACCGCCCCTGCAGCTCCGGAATCAGGGCACCGCTGATCGCCACGGCGGCCGTGAGCAGCAGCAGGGTGCTGCCCACCACCACGGCGAGCAGCGCCACGATCAGCAGCAGAAACTGCCAGCCGCTGGTGTCCTCCACCGGCAGGAAGTAGGGCTGCGCCAGGCGCCTCAGCTTGCCGAGCTGACTGCGGAAGGCCTGCAGGGGGTTCATGACGGCGTTCAGATGCCGTCATTGTGGCCGGTTAGCCGGGGGGCCAGGCCAGGTCGCGGCCACCGATCACGTGCACGTGCAGGTGAAACACCGTCTGCCCGGCGTCGGCACCGCTGTTGATCACCGTGCGGAAGGCGGTGAGGCCCTGCTGCCGGGCCACCTGGGCCGCCACCAGCAACAGGTGACCCAGCAGGGCGGCATCCTCGGGCCCGGCCTCGAGCAAATTCACCAGCCGCCGCCGGGGGATCACCAGGATGTGCACCGGCGCCTGGGGGGCCACGTCGCGGAAGGCGAGGCAACGGTCGTCGGCGTGCACCGGATCGCACGGGATCTCCCCCCGCAGGATGCGGCCGAAAATCGTGTCGTTGGCGGCCAGGTCGGCGGCCAGGTCAGCCGCCGGATCAGCCGGGAAGTCGGTGGGCTCGGCCATGGGTGCTGGAACAGCGGTGGCATTTCACCACTGTCGGGCGCGAATCGGTTGATGTTGGCACGCTGCAGCGGGGCAGCCCTGGTGGGGCTGGAGGCGGTGGAGGTGGCCGTGGAGGTGGACATTGCCCCCGGCCTGCCGGGGCTGCAGATCGTGGGATTGGCGGATGCGGCGGTGCAGGAATCCCGCGAACGGGTGCGGGCGGCCCTGCGCAACAGCGGCCTGCGACCACCGCTGACGCGGGTGGTGGTGAGCCTGGCGCCGGCGGACCTGCGCAAGCAGGGCCCCGCCTTCGACCTGCCCATCGCCCTGGCGGTGTTGGCGGCCAGTGGCCAGCTCAACCCGGAGCTGCTGAAGCGAATCTGGTGCGCCGGTGAGCTGGGGCTGGGGGGTGCGCTGCGGCCGGTGCGGGGGGCCCTCTCCCTGGCGCTGGCGGCCCATCGCCACGGCGCCAGGGCCCTGCTGCTGCCGGCGGCCAATGGGGCCGAAGCGGCCCTGGTGGAGGGGCTGCGGGTGTGGCCGGCGGCAACGCTGGGGGAAGCCCTGGCGCTGCTGCGGCAGCCACCTGCGGGGCAGCCGCGGCCCCTGGCCAACAGCGATGGGCGCTGTGACACCGCAGCACCCCGGGGCCGCGACCTGGCGGAGGTGCAGGGGCAGGCCCATGGCCGCCGGGCCCTGGAGATCGCCGCCACCGGCCAGCACCACCTGCTGCTGGTGGGTCCCCCCGGCAGCGGCAAAACCCTGCTGGCCCGCTGCCTGCCGGGCCTGCTGCCGCCGCTGCTGCCGGCGGAGCAGCTGGAGCTCACCCAGCTCTATTCCGTGGCCGGATTGCTGCCGGAAGGCCACGGCCTGATGCAGCAGCGGCCGTTCCGCAGCCCCCACCACAGCTGCTCGGCCGCCGCCCTGGCCGGCGGTGGCAGCAGCCTGCGGGCCGGCGAGCTGTCGCTGGCGCACCGGGGGGTGCTGTTCCTCGATGAACTGGCGGAATTCCGGCGCGACGTGCTCAACCAGCTCCGCCAGCCCCTGGAGCAGGGGGAGCTGTGGCTGAGCCGGGCCCGGCAGCGGTTGCGCTTCCCCTGCGCCGTCACCCTGGTGGCGGCCACCAACCCCTGCCCCTGCGGCTGGGCCGGCGACCCAGACCACCCCTGCCGCTGCGGCACCGCCCAGCGGCTGCGCTACTGGGGGCGGCTGGCGGGGCCCCTGCTGGATCGCATCGACCTGCAGGTGGTGATGCGGCGCCCCGCGGCCCAGCAGTTGCGGCCCGGCCTGGAGCCGATCCCCCCCAGCCAGGGGGAGGGCAGCGCCGCGGCGGCCGACCGCATCGCCATGGCCCGCCAGCGCATGCTGCAGCGCAACCCGGATGGGCTGGCGAACGGCGCCCTCAGCAGCCGGCAGCTGGGCCAGTGCGGCCGGATCAGCCCTGGCGCCCTCAACCTCTGGCAGCAGGCGGTGGAGCAGCGCTGCCTCAGCGCCCGGGCCGCCGAACGGTTGCTGCGGGTGGCGCGCACCATCGCCGACCTCGACGGCTGCGAGGCGGTGGAGGCCCCGGCCCTCGCCGAAGCCCTCAGCTACCGCAGCTTCGACCAGCCCCCCGACGGCCCCTGACTCAGGGCTTGTGCGGGTGGTCGCGGTAGGGCTGCTCCCCCACCAGGGGGGGCTGATGCTGACGCTCCTCCAACGGATTGCCGAAGGCATTGCCCACACTGCTGCCGAACCAGCGGTTCAGCGCCTCGATCCAACGCTTCATGGGACTCCACAGCGGGGGATGAACCCATCATTGACGCGCCACAAAAAAGCGGGAACCGGTGTTTCTACCGGTTCCCGCCAGGGGGATTGGCTGAACGCCCTGGGCGGCGCCGATCAGCGGCGGCGGCGGCGCTGCTGGGCCTTGCGCTTGTACTTCTCAACCGGGGTCTCGTGGTGACGCAGACGCTTGAGGTCGGCGAAGATACCGGCCTTGGACACCTGGCGCTTGAAGCGGCGCAGGGCCGACTCGATGCCTTCGTTCTCGCCAACGGTGACCTGGGTCATGAAGCCGTCAAAAATCTGAGCAGTTTGACGACGGTAGCAAACACCCCTGCCCCTACCAGAGGCCGCGCACCGGAGCCGCCGGGGGCACTGGGGCCGGGGCGGTGGGGGCGCCGCCCGGGGCCGCCTCCGGCCAGGTGTCGCGGTAGAGATACACGTGGCCCAGCACCCGCCCTCCGAACTGGCGCCGCATCAGCTTCCAGCCCGGTTCGGGCACCAGCAGCAGAAACGAGCTGCTGGCGCCACCGCTGCGGGCCACCACCATCTCCGGACCGGCGCCGGGCTTGGTGGGCAGGGCCATCAACAGCGTGTCGTTGGCCTGCTTCACCACGCTCAGGCGGTACACCGTGCCCAGATCGCTGTTGCCCACCCGCACCGAGTAGCCATTGCCATCGATGAAGCGGTTGCAGATGCCGGTGAAATCGAAGCTGGAGAGCAGCGGGTTCACCTCCGTCGGGGCGCTGCCCTGCACGCTGAAGCAGGGGCGGGCGCCACTGCGCTGCTCATAGATGTTGAGCTGGGCGCGGCTGCCATCGCCGATCGGGGCAGACACGATCACGAATTTGCTCTGGTCCACATCCACCGCCTGGAACAGCGCCTGGGCGGCCGCAGGGCGGGCAGACAGCGACGGGCCCAGCCAGGCCAGCAGCGGCACCAGGGCGGCCAGGGGGCGAACCAGTTGGATCACAGGGCAGGCAGCAAGCGCTGGGATCGTAGAAGTGCCAGCGAGGGGTGCCAGCCCCTACTGCGGCTTGTTGATCCGGATCGCCAGCAACAGGCTGAGCACCGTGCCGGGCAGGGCCAGCCCCAGGATCAGGCGGGTGGTGTCCACCCCCAGGTCAGGCTCGCCATAGGCCAGCTCAAACACCGAACCGGTGGCGGCAATGCCCAGCAGGCAGGCCAGGGCGAGAAACAGACCCGCCAGGGGTTTCATCGGCATGGGATGGTCCTCAGGGGTCAGGCGATCGCCCGCACATCGGCGGGGTTGAAGCCCTTCTCATCGAGGCCCTCCCGCAGCTTGTCGTGGTCGGTGACCCGGTCCACGAACAGCACGCCATTGAGGTGGTCCATCTCGTGCTGGATGCAGCGGGCCAGCAGGCCATCGGCCTTGGTGCGCTTGGGGCGGCCCAGTTCATCGCGGTAGCTCACCTCCACCACGCTGGGGCGCACCACATCGAGGTACACCCCGGGGATGCTGAGACAACCCTCTTCGTAGGTGCAGAGGCTGCCGCCCACGGCGCTGATTTCCGGGTTGATCAACACCAGTGGCGGGCTCTCGGGATCCTCCAGCTCCAGATCGATCACCAGCAGCTGCAGGGGCTGGCCGATCTGGGGGGCCGCCAGGCCGATGCCGCGGGCCGCGTACATGCTCACCAACATGTCGCAGGCCAGCTTGCGCACCGCGTCGTCCACCTTGCCGATGCGGCGGGCGGGGGTGCGCAGCACCTGGTCGCCGAGGGTGTGGATGTCGTAGGGGGGATTGTCGACAGGCTGCTTGGACACCTGCAGGCGCCCCGCCCGCTCGGCCGAACGGGCCAACTTGGCAAAGCTGCTGGCCAAGGCCTCTCCTCTGGGGCGGTTTCGTAGGGGCGATTCTAGGAGCCATCCCCGGAGGGTTCCGTTGCTCGCCAGCCCCGCACCGCTCTCGGCCGAACAGGTGCTGGGCCGCACGCCGGCCCTCAAGGAGCCGCAGCTGCTGGATGGGGTGCTGCATTGGTTGGAGCAACGGCCCCAGGAGCGGGGGCGCACCACCTTGATGGCCCGCGGCCCGGGCGCCGAGCCCGTGGAGCTCACCCCCGGCCCCTGGAACCTGCGCTGCCGGGTGCACGAATACGGCGGCGGCGCCTGCGCCATCGGCCGCGGCCCAGACGGCGCCCCCCTGGCGGTGTTTGTGCACGACGGCGACCGCTGCCTGTGGCGGCTGGATCTGGACCGCCCCGGCGCCGAACCGCAACGGCTCACCCCCTGCCCCACCGGCGGCCGCTTCAGCGGGGCCCTGGGGGGCGGGCTGATCGATCCCCACCGCGGGCGCTGGATCGGCGTGCTGGAGGCGGGCGGCCACGACACGCTGGTGGCGGTGAGCCTGACGGGGGGCGACCCCGAACCCCTGCACGGGCCCGAGGATTTCTGCGGCTACCCGGCCCTCAGCCCCGATGGCAGCCGCCTGGCCTGGGTGGAGTGGCAGCAACCCCACATGCCCTGGGAGCGCAGCCAGCTGTGGCTCGCCGGTGTGGATGGCCAGGGACAGCTGCAGGGGCCACGGCCGGTGGCGGGCAGCGGCAGCCAGGCGGCGGACACCCCGGCGGACTGCTCGGTGTTCCAACCGCTCTGGGCCGGCGACGACCTGGTGGTGTCCAACGACCGCAGCGGCTTCTGGAACCTGGAGTGCTGGCCAGGGGCGGCCGGGGCCCATGGCGAGGGCCCACCCGCCTGGCGGCCTCTGCTGCCGATGGCGGCGGAGTTCGCCATGCCCCAGTGGGTGTTTGGCATGGCCACCAGCGCCTGGGATGGCGAACGGCTGCTGGCGATGGCCTGCCGCAACGGCCGCTGGCAGCTGGGGCAGGTGGCGCTGCCGTCCGCATTGGGCGGCCCCTGGCAACCGATCGAGCAACCGTTCTGCGACCTGGCGGGCCTCACCGCCGAAGCGGGCCGGATCGCCTGCGTGGCCAGCAACCCCGAACAGCCTTCGGGTCTGCTGGAGCTGGAGCTGGCCAGCGGCGCCTGGGGCCACAGCCCCGCCGCCCCCTGCCCGCTGCCGGCGGACACCATCAGCAAGCCCCAGGAGCTGTGGTTTGCGGGCCATGGCGGCCAACCCACCCAGGGCTGGTACTACCCGCCAAGCGGCGGCGGCCGCCCCGAGGCAGCGCTGCTGGTGAAGGGGCACAGCGGCCCCACCGGCATGGCCCGCACGGGGTTGAGCCTGGGGATCCAGTACTGGACCAGCCGCGGCTGGGGCGTGGTGGATGTGAACTACGGCGGCTCCACGGGCTTCGGCCGCGCCTACCGCGAGCGGCTCAACGGCCAGTGGGGGGTGGTGGATGTGGCGGACTGCGCCGCCGCCGCCGCCGCCCTGGTGGAGCGGGGGCTGGCCAGCGCCGAGCGCATCGCCATCGAGGGGGGCAGCGCCGGGGGCTTCACCGCCCTGGCGGCCCTCTGCTTCACCAACCAATTCCGCGCCGGTGCCAGCCGCTACGGCGTCGCCGACCTCAGCGCCCTGGCGGTGGACACCCACCGCTTTGAAGCCCGCTACCTCGATGGCCTGGTGGGGCCCTGGCCGGCAGCGGCTGCGACCTACGCGGCCCGCTCGCCGCTGCAGCATGCCGATCGGATTCGCTGCCCGGTGATCTTTTTCCAGGGCCTGGAGGATGTGGTGGTGCCACCGGAGCAAACCGACCGCATGGCCGAGGCCCTGGAGCGCAACGGCGTGGCCGTGGAGGTGCACCGGTTTGCCAACGAGGGCCACGGCTTCCGCAACGGCGCCACCCAGGTGCAGGTGCTGGAGGCCACGGAAGCCTTCTTCCGCCGGCACTTCCGGCTGTGACTGAGCTCACGGGTCAACTGCTGCTGCCCCTGGGCTGGCTGGCCCTGGCGATGGCCGCCCTGGGGCTGATCCTGGCGCTGGGGCGCCGCATCGGCACCACCCTGCAGCTGCGCCTGTGGGGCATCCCGGAGGCCCTGGTGGCCGGCCTGCTGGGGCTGCTGCTGGCCCCCTCCGGGCCGTTGCCGCTGCTGCCGGAGCCGGTGATGCAGCTGTGGGCTGATCTGCCGCTGGTGCTGCTCACCCTGGTGTTCGGCTCGCTGCTGCTGGGCAAACCGCTGCCACGGCTGCAGGCCCTGTGGCGGCCGGTGTCGGCCCAGGTGTCGCTGGCGTTGATGCTGGCCTTCGGCCAGTACGTGGTGGCGGGCCTGGCGGTGCTGCTGGTGCTGCAACCCCTGCTGGGGGTGAGCCCGATCATGGCCTGCCTGATCGAGGTGGCCTTCGAGGGGGGGCACGGTTCCGCCGCGGCCATGGGCCCCAGCTATGCGGCGCTGGGGTTCCCCGGCGGCCAGGACCTGGGCCTGGCCATGGCCACCGTGGGGCTGTTGAGCTCCACCCTGATGGGCGGCCTGATGGTGGTGCTGGGGCGCCGGCGGGGCTGGCTGTTGAGCGCCCAGACGGCGCCGCCATCGGAAGGGGGCAGCCTCAGCGCGGCACCGGCGGCCCCCGGCGCCACGGGGCCCGCCGCCTGGGCGGTGAATCTGGCCCTCGTCGGCGCCGCGGTGGCCATCGGCGATCTGCTGCTGCTGGCCCTGCGGGCGGCCACGGCTCCCCTGGGGGATGCAGTGGCCGCCGTGGTGGAGGCCCTGCCGGTGTTCCCCCTGGCGATCATCGGCTCGCTGCTGATGCGCTGGCTGCTGGAGCGCAGCGGCCGCACGGCCTGGGCCTCAGCCCCGATCCAGAACCAGGTGGGCACCCTCTCGGCCGACCTGCTGATCACCGCCGCCACCGCCGGGCTCAACCTCAAGCTGCTCCAGGCCGACTGGCTGCCGCTCACGGTGCTGGCGCTGGCGGGGCTGGCCTGGAACCTGGGGGTGGTGCTGCTGCTGGGGCCGCGGTTGCTGCCGGCGGACTGGTTTGAGCGGGCGGTGATCGAATTCGGCCAGGCCACCGGGGTGGCCGCCTCCGGCCTGCTGCTGCTGCGCATGGCCGACCCGGACGACCGCAGCCAGGCCCTGCCGGCCTTCTCGATCAAGCAACTGCTGCTGCAGCCCTTCGTGGCCGGCGGCGTGGTCACGGTGGTGGCCCCCCTGGCGGTGGCGGGCTGGGGCCTGGCGGCCTGGAGCGGCCTCTGCCTGGCGGTGGTGGTGGTGGCCGGTGCGGCCGGCCTGCTGCTGGCCCGCGGTCAGTCCGCGGCGGCGCCGTAGAGCAGGCTGCTGAATTGCTGGTGCACCGCCGCCATCTGGGCCGCACTGAGCAGGGGCGGCTCCCCCAGCTGCAGGGCCTGCAGGTACATCTGGGCCAGGGTGTCCACCTCGATGGCGATGCGCAGGGCCTGGTCGAGGCTGCGGCCCAGGGCCACCTGGCCGTGCTGGGCCAGCAGGCAGGCCAGCCGGCCCTCCAGGGCCTGCACCGCCCGCTGCGAGAGCTCGGGAGTGCCGAAGGTGGCGTAGGGGGCGCAGCGGATGTCGTCGCCGCCGGCCACGGCGGTCATGTAGTGGAAGGGCGGTATGGCGCGGCCGTGGCAGGCCAGGGCGGTGGCGTGGATCGAGTGGCAGTGCAGCACCGCCGTGATCTCCGGGCGGCTGGCCAGGATGTCGGCATGCAGGCGCCACTCCGAGGAGGGGCGGCGCCCGGCGGCCGCGGGCTCCAAGGGCTGGCCAGCGAGATCCAGCGCCACCAGATCCTCCGGCTGCATCTGCTCGTAGGGCAGGGAGCTGGGGGTGATCAACATCCCGCCCTCCATGCGCAGCGAGAGGTTGCCGGAGGTGCCCTGGTTGATGCCACTGGCGTTCATGCGCCGGGCCACCGCCACCAACTGCTGCCGCAGCTGCTGCTCAGCCATGGCCGTAAAGGCCCTTGAGCCCCGCCTCCGTGGCCGGTGCCACCCCGCGCTCGGTGATCAGGGCCGTCACCAGCCGCGCCGGGGTCACATCGAAGCCGGGGTTGAAGCCGGCGCTGCCATCGGGGCTGAGCTGCACCGAGGCCAGCTGCCCGGCCGCGGGGCCGCTGAGCACGCGCCCCTGGATGGCCGTCACTTCCTCGGGGCTGCGGGCCTCGATCGGGATCTCAGCCACGCCGTCATCGAGGCTCCAATCGATGGTGGAGGCGGGCAGGGCCACGTAGAAGGGCACGCCGTTGTCGTGGGCCGCCAGGGCCTTGAGGTAGGTGCCGATCTTGTTGCACACATCGCCGCGGCGGGTGGTGCGGTCGGTGCCCACGATCACCGCATCCACCTGGCCGTGCTGCATCAAGTGACCGCCGGCGTTGTCCACGATCACCGTGTGGGGCACCCCCTCGCGGCCCAACTCATAGGCGGTGAGCGATGCCCCCTGGTTGCGGGGGCGGGTCTCATCCACCCACACGTGGATGTTGAGGCCAGCGCGGTGGGCCTTGTAAATCGGGGCCAGGGCCGTGCCCCAATCCACCGTGGCCAGCCAGCCGGCGTTGCAGTGGGTGAGCACGTTGAAGGGCTGGCCCTGGCGCTCGGGGGGCCGGGCCGCCGCCAACTGCTGGAACAGCCGCAGGCCGTGCTCGCCGATGGCCTCGCACATGGCCACGTCCTCCTCGGCGATGGCACCCGCCTCCGCCTGGGCCGCCGCCGCACGCTCCGCCAGCGGCAGCGGAGCCACCCGATCGCGCACCCGCTCCAGGGCCCAGCGCAGGTTCACCGCCGTGGGGCGGGTGGCATTGAGCTGCGCGAAGGCCGCCGCCAGGGCGGCATCGCTGGGGTCGGCCTGCAGGGCCAGCATCAGGCCGTAGGCGCCGGTGACGCCGATCAACGGCGCCCCGCGCACCACCATGCTGCGGATCGCCTCGGCGGCCTCGGTGCAGGTGGCCAGCGAGCGGGTGGTGAAGCGATGGGGCAGCTGGGTCTGGTCGATCACCCCCACGCTGCGGCCACCGGGCTCCAGCCAGATGGTGCGCCAGGCCGTGCCGTCGATGTTCATGGGGCTGCGCCGCTGCGCTGATCATCCCCCCTGGCCGCACCTCAGATCGGCCGGTAGCCGAACCAGTCGGGCCGCTGCGGCTGGCTGAGCCCCTCCGGATGGGGCATGAGCTGCACATGCCAGCGCTCCCCGCCCAGCAGCTCCAGCTGCTCGAGGGCCAGGCAATCGTCCACGGCGCAGAGATCATCCTTGTGCTGCTGCAGGGCACCGGCGAGCCACTGGCGCTTGGCCGCCGCCTTGGCCCCCTGGGGGGAGCGGGCCACCACCAGGCCGAAGTGATGGAGTTCGGCCAGGCAATCGGGGCGGTAGGCGCCCAGGTTCACAAACCAGAGCCGCTCGGGCCGCAGGGGGGCAGGCTCGCGCACCAGCTGCACGCTCCAGCCATCGATGGCCCGCACCGCCATGACGCTGTCGAGGTGCAGCCCCTCGCGCCGCCCGAACCACTGGTGCTTCAGCTCCGGGATCGTGTCGTCCACGGTGGTGCCGGCCACGAAGCGCACATCGTGCACTTCGATGTGGCTGGTGGCGGTCCGCCCCCCGAGCACCACCAGAAACAGCGTTGGTGCGGCAGCCGCCACCGTGGATCACCCCAGAACCGTTCCGCCAGGATGGCCGCCAAAGGCCTGGGGCGGATGGATTTTTTCGATCGGCAGTGGCGCTCCTACCGGGCGATCGTGGACCACGATTTGATGGAGCACCGCGCCGTGGCCGCCGCCACGGCCGCCGCCGTGGAGCCCTGGCTGGCGGCCCGGCCCACCGGCGCCACTCCCCCCACCTGGCTCGACCTGGGCTGCGGCGATCTGGCCCTGCTGGCGCCGTTGCTGCAGCGCCTGCCCCTGGGCCATTACACGGGCCTGGACCTGGCGGAGGCGGTTCTGCCCCTGGCACAGCGGAACCTGGGGGCCGTGCCCTATCCCACCCGCTGGTGCAGCGGCGATCTGTTGGCCTGGAGCCAGGGCGACGGCGCTGACGGCCCCGATGCCGAACAGGACCCGGCCCGCCGCCAGCCCGACATCCTGCATTCGGCCTTCGCCATTCACCACCTCGACGACCCCCAGAAGCAGCAAGTCCTGGAGGGGGCCCGCCGGCGCATCGCCCCGGGGGGGCTGTTCATCTGGGTGGACGTGTTCCGCAACGCCGGCGAAGCGCGCCAGGCCTACATCGATCGCTACGTGCAGCGCATCCGCAGCGGCTGGCAGCCCCTGAGCGCCGAGCAGCGGGAGCATGTGGAAACCCACCTGCGCAGCTTCGATCTGCCCGCCGAACGGGGATGCATCGAGGCCGTGGCGGAGGCGGCCGGCTGGCGCTGGCACTGGGCCTGGCAGGGGGCGCACCAGGCCGAAGCGATGGCGGTGCTGACGCCCGCCTAGGGCCCCTAGCTGTGCTCGCGCAGGAAGCTGATCGCCCCCTGCAGCTCATCGGCGAAGCGGTCGATCTCCTCGGGGGTGGTGGTGAAACTGAGGCTGGCGCGGGCTGAGGCGCTGAGGCCGTAGTGGCGGTGCAACGGCTGGGTGCAGTGGTGGCCGCTGCGGATGCAGATGCCGGCGGAATCCAGCAGGGCCGCGATGTCGTGGGCGTGCACCCCCTCCACGTGGAAGGCCGCCAGGGCGGCCCGGTCGGGCTGCTGCTCGGGGGTGGGGCCCAGCACGGTGAGCCCGTCCACCGCCTGCAGCCGCGCGAACAGCTGGGCGGTGAGCTGCTGCTCCCAGGCGTGGATGCGCCCGAGGCCGATGGCCTGGAGATAGTCGAGGGCGGCGCCCATGCCGATGGCCTCGCCGATGGCCGGGGTGCCGGCTTCGAACTTGTGGGGCAGGCCGGCCCAACTGCTGTGGTCGAGGTAGACGTCCTGAATCATTTCGCCGCCCCCCAGGAAGGGCGGCATCGCTTCCAGCAGCGCCTCCCGGCCCCACAGGAAGCCCATGCCGGTGGGGCCGCAGAGCTTGTGGGAGCTGCCCACCAGGAAGTCAGCCCCCAGGGCCGCCACGTTCACCGGCAGGTGGGGCAAGCTCTGGCAAGCATCCACCAGCAGCAGGGCCCCGGCGCCATGGGCCAGCTGGGCCACCTCGGCGATGGGGTTGAGGCACCCCAGGGTGTTGCTCACCTGCACCAGGCTCACCAAGCGGGTGCGCTCGCTGAGCTTGCTGCGCAGGTCATCGAGGTCGAGTTCACCACTCTCGATAACGCCGGCGTGGCGCAGCACGCAGCCGGTGCGCTGGGCCAGCAGCTGCCAGGGCACCAGGTTGCTGTGGTGCTCCATCACCGTGAGCAGCACTTCATCGCCGGGGCGCAGGTTGGCTTCGCCCCAACTGCGGGCCACCAGGTTGATGGCCTCGCTGGCGTTGCGGGTGAACACGATCTCGTTGGGGGAGCTGGCGCCGATGAACGCCGCCGCCTTGGCGCGGGCCCCCTCAAAGCCCTCGGTGGCCCGGGCGCTGAGCTGATGGGCGCCGCGGTGCACGTTGGCATTGTCGTGGTCGTAGTAGTGCTGCAGGGCGGCCAGCACCTGGCGGGGCTTCTGGCTGGTGGCGGCGTGGTCGAGGTAGATCAGCGGCTGCCCCAGGCAGGCGGTCTGCGCCAGCAGGGGGAAATCGGGCCGGGTCTCGGCGGCCAGGTTGGCGGATGTGGCCGCCAGAGCGGGGATGGTGCTGGTCATGGCCGATCCAGCTGCAGCCGCTCCGGTGGGCAGCAGGCGCGGGCGGGGGCGGGCAACTGGCGCAGCACCTCCTCACAGAAGGCCCGCTTGAGCAGGCCGGCGGCCTGGTCGGCATCGATGCCGCGGCTTTGCAGGTAGAAGAGCTCCTCGGTCTGCAGGCTGCTCACGGTGGCGCCGTGGGCGCACTTCACGTCGTCGGCCACGATTTCGAGCTCGGGCTTGGTGTCGATGCGGGCCCGATCGGAGAGCAGCAGGTTGCGGCTGAGCTGGGCGGCGTTGGTGCGCTGGGCCGCCCGCGGCACCCGCACGGCGCCATTGAACACGCTGCGGCCCTGGCCGGCGG
>RHBP01000201.1 GCA_010030955.1 Synechococcaceae bacterium WBB_10_009
GACTCCGGGCGGCACGAACCGGCGCAGCCGAGCGTCCAGCCTGCGCGTGCGGCTGATCAACCTCGAGCGCTCCACCTTGTCGGCCGAGGTCTTGCTGCCGGCCATGCAAGAGCATCTCAATTTGATCGAGGCCTTCAAATTGCGCGATCCGGAGCAGGTGGTGCGAAAGCTGGCCCACCACATCCACCAGGAGCTGGGGGTGCTGGTGGACCACACCTCCCTGTTCGACGTGCAGGTGAAGCGGATCCACGAATACAAGCGCCAGCACCTTGCTGCCCTGGAGGTGGTGCAGCGCTACCTGCGCCTGCGCCAGGGGGAGGATCTGCCGCCGCGCACGGTGATCTTCGGGGGCAAGGCGGCCCCCGGTTACGCCATGGCCAAGCTGATCATCCGGCTGATTGTGGGCATCGGCGAAATCGTCAACCTCGACCCCGCCATGGGCGGCCGCCTGCGGGTGGTGTTCCTGCCCAACTTCAACGTTGGGCTGGGCCAGAAGGTGTACCCGGCGGTGGACCTCTCCGAGCAGATCTCCACCGCCGGCAAAGAGGCATCCGGCACCGGCAACATGAAGATGGCGCTCAACGGTGCCCTCACCATCGGCACCTTGGATGGGGCGAACATCGAGATCCGCGACCGTGTCGGCGCGGAGCATTTCTTCCTGTTCGGCCACAACGCCGAGCAAGTGGCCCAGCTGCAGCAGGAGGGCTACCACCCACAGCCGTGGCTGGAGCAGAACACCGGCCTACGGGCGGCCCTGGAGCTGATCGCCTCGGGCCACTTCAGCGAGGGCGATCGGCAGCTGTTCCAGCCGCTGATCGACAACCTCACCCACCACGACCCCTTCCAGGTGGTGGCCGATGCGGCGGATTACAGCCGCGCCCAGAACGCCGTGGATCAGGCCTGGCGCGACACCGCCGGCTGGAGCCGCAGTTCCATCCAGAACACGATGCGCTGTGGCTTCTTCAGCAGCGACAGGGCCATCGCTGAATACGCCGAACGCCTCTGGAAGCTCAGCCCGCAACCCATCGCCCCATGACCATGACAACCCCTGCCGACCCCCGCACTACACCCATCAACGACGCCGCCACCGCCTTTGCCGCCATTGCCCTGGCCGCCGTGTCGTGGGATGGGGTCTTGACCCAGGCGGGCACCCGTGCCCTGCGCCACAACCTCGACTACCGCCATCCGTTCTCGGACTACGGCGATGAGCGAATGGTGCGGCTGATGGATCAGCTGCTGTTTCAGCTGCGCCGGCTGGGGGCCCAGCACCTGATGGTGGAGGCAGCCGCCGCCCTCAACCCCGACCAACGGGCCACGGCCTTCGCCGTGGCGGCAGAAATCATGCGCTCCGATGGGCGCCTCCAGGAGGACGAACGCAACATCCTCAGCAACCTGGGCAGTGCACTAGAGCTCGACCCCGAGTTCCAGGCCGGCCTCATCGCAGCGATGGGGGTGCTGCATGCCGACCTGGTGTGAGAGGTTCCCGATGGCGCCGGCTCAGATCAGCTCGTCTTCCACATTGGCGCGGATCACGCAGTCGCTCTGGGGGTAGCTGACGCACAGCAGGGCGAAGCCCTGGCCGATCTGGTCGTCGTCGAGGAACGACTGGTCGGCCTGGTCGACCGAGCCGCTGAGCAGCTTGCCGGCACAGGTGCTGCAGGCACCGGCACGGCAGGAGTAGGGCAGATCAACGCCCGCCTCCTCGGCGGCATCGAGGATGTAGGTGTCGTCGGGGCAGCTGAAGCTGGCGCCGCCTTCGATCTGAATGGAATAGGTGGCCATGGGTGGGTTCAGCAGGGGGCTTGGGGGTTGCGCAGGGCCGTCAAGGAGCCAGGGACCTGGCGATGGCACCAGCGGCGGAGCAGTGTCCACAACACAGACACCTGAATGCTGGCCACGGTGACCGGGCTAAAGATGTGACGGTGAACACATCGAGCGGAGCAGACTGAGCCCATGCCCGATGCCCTGGCCCTGGTTGCAGCGGCGCTGTTGTCCCTGGGCGGGGGCGGGGCCGGCAGCGACGCCACAGTGGTGTCGGTGGGGGATGGCGACAGCCTGCGGCTGCTTCAGGGTGAGGCGCTGATCGCCGTGCGGCTGGCCTGCATCGATGCGCCGGAACTGCGGCAACGGCCCCACGGGCAGGCGTCGCGGCGGGTGTTGCGGGAGCTGGCACCGGTGGGATCCACGGTGCAGGTGCGCCGATTCAGCACCGACCGCTACGGCCGGCTGGTGGCGGAGCTGAGCCATCGGGGGGTGAACCTCAACCAGCGGCTGGTGGAGCGGGGCGCAGCGTTTGTGTATTGGGCCTACATCCGCGGCTGCGACCGGCAGACCTACGCCCGGCTGGAAACGGAAGCCCGGCTTCGGCAGCTGGGGGTGTGGGATCTCCCCGGCGGATTGGAGCGGCCCTGGGAGCTGCGGGCCCGCAGTCGGCGCTAGCGCCGGGGCGGCTGGCCCTGGCTCCAGAGGGTGAACTCGCGGATCAAACGGCGGTGCCAGGGGGTGATGTCGGTGAGCGGGCGGGCCGGCACATCCACGGTGCGGTGCAGCTCGGTGCGCAGCCGCCGCAGGGTGGGGATCAGCAGCAGCGCCAACACCAGGCTGAACAGCA
>RHBP01000202.1 GCA_010030955.1 Synechococcaceae bacterium WBB_10_009
CGAGGTCTTCAGGGTGGGAGGCCGCCTGCAGGAAGCTGAAGTTACTGCGGCAGACAAGCTCGGCATAGTCCATGGCTGTGCCCTAGCCAAAGAGGCCATGCAGAAACCATTCATGGCTGGGGTTGCGAAAGACCCAGACCAGACGCTGGTCCTGGGTTTCAGCCACAAAGTAGTCGCGCCGCAGAGGGGAGGACCACCAGTCGGTCTCGATGCGTTCGGGGCCAGCCCTGAGCCGCAGGGGCCCTTCATAGAAAGGCTTGTTGGCTCGAATGGGAAGGGCCAAGGGGGCCTCAAGCAGCCAGAGCGGCCGAGGGGGAAGGGCACTTGGGGGCGGGCTGTCCCGCGCCTGAAGGACAGACGAGTGGCCAGCTGCTCCTGAGGACTTCAGGGGGGTCAGCTGGCTCGCAGACTCGGGCTGGTGGCTGTCGTGGAGGTGGATGCGCAACACCTGGTGATCGCCGAGCCTGGCCTGCAGACGCTCACAGAGCAGCCGCAGCTGATCGGACCCACGATGGGCTCCCCCGAAGAAGTCGAGGGTCTCAAGGCTGAGGGGCTCAATGACCGAGACTTCTAGGCGGATGAGGTGGGCCGCCGCGGGCAGTCTTTCCTGTTCGAGCCGCTGGTGCAGCAGGGACTGGATGCGGCTGATCTGGCAGCTTGGATCGGCTAGGCCAATGCGCACCAGGTGTTGCTCGCGATGGCCATGATGGAAATAAAAGCTGGCCTCTCGCAGCCCACACTGCTGGGCCTGTAGCCAGGCGACGCAGCCCTGCAAAAGCCGCCGGCAGCCCTCGGTCAAGAGCGCGCGGTCGTGGCTCGGCTGGGCCAGTTCAATGGCCTGCTCGAAGACCCGGGGGGGCTGCAGGGGGGTGCGAGGGTCTGGCCTTCGGCCCAGTCCGGCATCGAGGGCTTGAAGGCTCAGGGGGCCGAGCCTGCGGGTGAGCCCTGCCCGAGGCAGGCGAAGCAGGGGGCCCAGGCTGGCAAGCCCCATGCGCGCAAGGCTGCCCAGGTGTGAATGGAGCTCGGGAATGCAGCGCAGGGGGAGATCGGCCAGTGGAGCGTCTGAGGGGGCGCCCCAGGCGACTCGCCAGTCGGCCGCGCGCGGGGTGGGCCCCCAGGCCATCTGAACGCCGGGCTCGCGAGGCCAGCCCAGGCTGAGCCAGCCCGCTTGGAGGCGGGTGAGCAGCGCCTGCAGTCCGCCCCAGAGCTTCAGGCTGGGCGAGACCTCAAGCAGCAGGCTGTTGGGCCACTGCCCTAGGCAGACATCGGGCGTGAACTGCAGGGCCCACTGCCCCATGCGCAGACGCACCGACTCGAAGGACTCTTCTGCTGTGAGCCGAACGCTTCGGGGGGCAATGGGGTCTCTGTCGGGGCTATTGGCGCAGGCTGGGAACTGACAGGCGATCCAGAGCATGACCAAGACCCTGAATTTGTGCGGTGGAGAGCGAGGGACGCACGGGAGCCAGCGCAGGCGCCTGAGAGGGGTGTTCCTGTAGGGGGCGCAGCGCGCGGCTGGGCAGCGGCAGGTTGACCAAGATGGGGTCGGCCTGTACGGGCCCGCGACGCTTGAGCAGTTGTACGGCTAGCCCTGGGTACTGGCGTGGCAGCAGGGCAAGCCGCAGGGGGGCTGCAGAGGCCTGGGCCTGCACTGCCAGGGGCCGAAAGAGAAAGACGGGTCCTCTGGCGTGGCGGGCCGCCAGCTGAAACCGACGGATGTGCTCAGGGCGGGTGGGCTCGTCGAGCCAGGCCAAGAGGGCACCGAAGCTGTCGGACTTGAGGCTCTGCTCGAGGGCCCAGAGCCGGTCGGCGGCCTGCTTGGCCCGAACGACCAGAAACTGCTCGGGTGCCAGCCCCAGGGCTGCCAGCGCAGGGCCGTAGGGCAGCTGCGGGGGGGCGAGCAGCAGAATTTGTCTGCCGGAGTGGGCGAGCCTGCGCAGGGCGGGCGCCAGGAGGCGAAGCTCGCCCACGCCCAGGGCTCGCACCAGCAGCTCGGTCAGGCTGCCGCTGGGCCAGCCCCCACCGGGGAGCTGGGCATCGAGGGCGGGGTGGCCGCTGGGCACGGCGGCCTGGCCTCGGTCTGCCTGGCCGGAGGCCTGCCAGAGGTCGGGGTGCAGCTGCACCAGTTCTTGAATAGGGCGCGGAGCGGTGCTCATTTAAAACCCCCGAATGATGCCGACGCCCAGGCCTTCAATGGTGAGGGACTGGCGGCGAATGTCGACCTCGATGGGCTGGTAGTCGGGGTTGTCTGGCTTGAGCCAGACCGTGTGGCCCTGGCGCTCGAACCACTTCACGGTCACCTCGTCTTCAAGCCGGGCAACCACCATTTGGCCATTGCGGGCCTCGGGCAGGCCCTGCAGCGCTTTCACGGCGAGGAGGTCGCCATCCAGAATGCCAGCGTCGCGCATGCTGAGCCCGCGCACCTTCAGCAGGTAGTCTGGCCTGGCCTTGAAAAGGCTGGTGTCGACCTGGAAGTGCTGCTCAATGTGCTCGGTGGCCAGGACTGGGGAGCCTGCGGCCACTCGGCCAACCAGGGGGAGGGTGAGGCCTGCGAAGACATCGAGCCGGCTGCTGGAGCCAGC
>RHBP01000203.1 GCA_010030955.1 Synechococcaceae bacterium WBB_10_009
TGCCGGCGCGGGCCGCCGAGGGGCCGCTCGTGCGGGTCGCGGGCGCCTCGCTCAGCCTCGACTCCGCCTCCTCGATCAGCCTGCGCGCCGACGGGCCGGTCGGCATCGAGGCCGAGGAATTGCGCGTGAGGACGCGAAGGTCGGTGCACCTCAACGGCGAGACGATCCGCCTCGATTCGCGCACCAAGCTGCTCAACCCCAAGTGGTACGAGGGCATGCTCAACAGCGGCTACGAGGGGGTGCGTGAGGTGGCCAAGCGGCTCAACTTCACCCTGGGCTGGAGCGCCACCAGCGGCGCCGTCGACAACTTCGTGTACGAGGAGGCCAACGACACCTTCATCAACGACCCGGAGATGCGCAAGCGGCTGATGGAGCTCAACCCCCACAGCTTCCGCCGCATCGTCGGCACCCTGCTGGAGGTGAACGGCCGCGGCTACTGGGAAACCTCCGACGAGAACATCCAGCAGCTGCAGGAGATCTACCAGGAGATCGAAGACCGCATCGAGGGCGTCAGCGAGGGCTGATCAGAACGATCACAGAACAATCAGCCCCCCATGCCCACCGTTCTGCGCTCTGGGCCCTACAGGCTGTACTTCTACAGCCATGAGCCCAATGAACCTCCCCACATCCACGTGGATCGCGGAGAGGCCAGCTGCAAGTTTTGGCTGACGCCGATAGCCCTAGCGAGCAACCTGGGCTTCAGGCCCAAGGAGCTACGCACGATCGAAACGATCGTGATCGCCAATCTGAGTAGCCTGACCAAGGCCTGGAGGGAGTTTCATGGCTAACCCCGGCGAACGCATCCTCGATGTGCAGTGCTCTGAGGACGCCCTCTGCGTGGACCTTGCGGATGGGCGCAGCCTCTCCGTGCCGTTGGCCTGGTTCCCGAAACTGCTGCACGCCACGCCCGAGCAGCGGCAGCGCTGGGAACTGGCCGGAGCCGGCTTTGGCATCCACTGGCCCGAACTCGACGAAGACCTCAGCAGCGAAGGGCTGCTGCGCGGTGCGCCTGCATCCCGGCAACCGGCGGCCCTGAGCTGATCGCCTCAGCCAATCGCCGCAGCCATGCGGGCCACCTGGGCGATGGGGCCCACGTCGTGCACGCGCAACACCCGGGCTCCGGCCGCCACCGCCAGGGCACACACCGAGGCGGTGCCCCAGAGGCGGGCGCGGGGGCGGGGTTCATCGCGATGAACCGCTTGCGCGATGGGCCCACCAGCAGGGGGTAGGCGAAGGTGTCCGCGGGTTGGTCAGGGTTAGTCAGACCCCGGACACCGCGCAACAGCTCCAGGTTCTGCTCGGTGGTTTTGGCAAACCCCAGGCCCACATCCCAGATGAGTTGCTCCCGCCGCACGCCGGCCGCCAGGGCCACCGCGGTGGCGGCCTGCAGCTCGCCGCGCACCTCGGCCACCACATCGCCATACACCGCCAAGGCATCCATGGTCTGGCTGGTGCCGCGGCTGTGCATCAGCACGTAGGGGCAGCCGGCCCGGGCAATCAGCGGCAGCATCGCCGGATCCCGCAGGCTGCCGCCGGGGGCTCCGGCCGTGTGGTTGGCGCCGCGCACATCGTTGATCCAATCGGCCCCCTCCGCCAGGGCCGCCTCCGCCACCGCGGCCTCGAAGGTGTCGATCGAAATCAACAGCTGCGGATGCTCACGCCGCAGCGGTTGCAGGGCCCGCAGGGCCGGCAGCAGCCGCCGCAGCTCCTCCTCGGGCCCCACCATCGCGGCCCCGGGCCGGGTGCTCTGGGCCCCCAGGTCGAGCACCGCCGCCCCCTGGGCGAGCATGCGGCGCCCCTGGCGCACAACAGCCTCCACCGAGCTGAGCCGGCCACCGTCGCTGAAGGAATCGGGGGTGAGGTTGAGCACCCCCATCACCAGGGGGCCCGGCGGGATCACACCGCCGCCACGGGCAGCTGGTAGTTGGCGATGCGGGCAAAGCCCTCGGGATCGAGGGAGGCGCCGCCCACCAGCACGCCGTCGATGTCGCTCTGGGCCATCAGCTGGTCGATGGTGGCGGGGTTCACCGAACCGCCGTACTGGATCACCACCTCGGGGTAGCCCACCCACTGGCGAATCAGGCCGCAGATGCGGTTGGCCTCGGCGGCCTCGCAGGTTTTGCCGGTGCCGATGGCCCAGATGGGCTCGTAGGCCACGATCAGGCGGGCGGGATCGAGCCCATCCACGCCCTGCTCCACCTGGCGGCGGATCACCCGCTCCGCTTCACCGGCCTCGCGCTGCGAATCGCTCTCGCCCACACACAGGATCGGCACGATGCCGTGCTTCTGGGCGCTGCGGGCCCGCAGGTTGATCTGCTCGTCGGTTTCGCTGTAGTACTTGCGCGGCTCGCTGTGGCCCACGATCGCGTGGGTCACACCGTGCTCCAGCAGCATCGGCGCCGAGATCATGCCGGTGAAGGCGCCCTTCTCCTGCCAGTGGATGTTCTGGGCGGAGAGGTGCACGCCGCTGCCCTCCAGGGCGGCGCTGAGGGTGGCAATGGCGGTGAACGGCGGCGCCAGCACCACGCTGCGGCCGGCGGGCAGGTTGGCCACCAGGGGCTTGAAGGCGTC
>RHBP01000204.1 GCA_010030955.1 Synechococcaceae bacterium WBB_10_009
CTGGTGAGCTTCACCAGGTTGCGGTAACCGACGGCGTTTTTGGCAAGCACCACCAGGTGGTAGCGGCGTTCCTTCTTGGGGGGGGTGGGGTCGTCGAGGGAGCCATTGATCACGTACATCTCGTTGCCGATGATCGGCTTGACGGATGTGCCGCGGCAGAGCTTGAGCAGCTCGATCGCCCCGTACATCACCCCGTGGTCGGTGAGGGCGAGGGCGGGCATGCCCAGCTCCTCGGCCCGCTTGACCATGGCCGGCAGCTGGCTGGCCCCATCCAGGAGGCTGTAGTCGCTGTGGTTGTGGAGCGGAACGAAGGCCAAGGGGCAAACCGGAGCAACCGGAGCAGCGGAACCGGTGGTGGATTCCGGCCCCAGGCTAAGGGCCAAACGCTAGATGTAGTGCTTCAGGGCACCAGCGCCGCCGCCGGCCGCTGGGCCATCACCCGGGCCGCCTGTTCGTAATGCCAGGCCACCTGCAGCAGGCGTTCCTCCTGCAGCACCCCGGTGATCAGCTGCACGCCGATCGGCAGGCCGGCGTCATCGAAGCCGCAGGGGAGGCTGATGGCCGGCAGGCCTGCCATGTTGGCCGGGATGGTGAGCAGGTCGGCCAGGTACATGGCCAACGGGTCTTCGCTGTGGGCGCCGAAGCCGAAGGCGGTGGTGGGCGACGTGGGGGTGAGCAGCACATCCACCGCGGCGAAGGCGGAGTCGAAGTCGCGGCGGATCAGGGTGCGCACCTGCTGGGCTTTCTTGTAGTAGGCATCCACGTAGCCGGCGGAGAGGGCATAGGTGCCGATCAGGATGCGGCGCTTCACCTCATCCCCGAACCCCTCGGCGCGGCTGCGGGCGGTCATCTCGGCCAGGGTGCCGGCATCGGCGGTGCGGTAGCCGTATTTGACGCCGTCGTAGCGGGCCAGGTTGGCGGAGGCCTCCGACGGGGCGATCACGTAGTAGGTGGCGATGCCATCGTTGAAGCGGGGGCAGCTCACGTCCACCAGCTCACAGCCCAGGGCCTGCAGCTGCGCAGCGGCGGCCATCACCGAGGCCTTCACCTGCGGATCGAGGCCCTCCGCCTCAAAGCACTCACGCACGATGCCCACCTTCAGGCCCCGCACGGGCTGCTCCAGGGCAGCGCGGTAATCGGGAACGGGCGCCTTGAGGCAGGTGGAATCGCGGGGATCCTCACCGGCGATCACCTGCAGCAGCTCGGCGGCATCGGCCACGTTGGTGGTGAAGGGGCCCACCTGGTCGAGGGAGCTGGCGAAGGCCACCAGGCCATAGCGGCTGACGCGCCCATAGGTGGGCTTGAGCCCCACCACGCCGCAGAAGGCCGCCGGCTGACGAATCGAGCCACCGGTGTCGGAACCGAGGGAGGCCACGCACTCCCCGGCGGCCACGGCGGCGGCGCTGCCGCCGGAGCTGCCGCCGGGCACCTTGTCCGGGTTCCAGGGGTTGCGGCTGGGACCGAAGGCTGAGGTCTCGGTGGAGCTGCCCATGGCGAACTCATCGAGGTTGGTCTTGCCCAGCAGCACGGCGCCGGCCGTCCAGAGCCGGTCGGTGACGGTGGATTCGTAGGGGGGCACGAACCCCTCCAGCATGCGGCTGGAGCAGGTGGTGGCAATGCCCTTGGTGCAGAGGTTGTCCTTGATGGCCAGGGGCACACCGGCCAGGGGGGGCAAGGGCTCGCCGGCGGCCCGCAGGGCGTCGATGCGGTCGGCGTCGGCGCGGGCGCGCTCGGCGGTGACCTCCAAATAGGCGTGCACGCTGGGTTCCACCGCCGCGATGCGGCTGAGGTGCTGATCGGTGAGCTCCCGGGCGGACACCTCACCGCGGCTGAGCTGCCCGCGCCACTCAGCGATGCCCATCAGACCCCTGCTCTGTTGCTGGGGCGACGCTATCAGTCAGCCTCGGAGCTGATGGTGAGCGGTTCGCTGCGGCGGGTGCGCAACACGGCATGGTTGAGCTCCCCAGCCCCCTCGCTGCGCAGGTCCGCCAAGAAGGGGGGGAGGGCCGCCTCGAGGCTGGAGCGGCGCACGTAGGGGCCGAACCAGTAGGTGACATCCGGCTGACGCGACTCCACCCGGGCCCACCAGGCCAAGCCGAGCCCGTTGGCGACGCTGCGCAGGGGCTGGAGCACGGTGGTCATCGGCCCTGGGGCGCAGTGAAATCTGTGGCCATTGTGGCGGGGCGGCTGGCGATCGCAGCCCTCAGAGCTGAATGTCAGCGGAGAAACCGGCGGCGTGGTGGGGTTCCAGGCCCAACACCAGGGCCGGTGCTTCAAGGAGGGGCTGGGCTTCGGGTGTGGGATCAGGCGCAGGTTCAGGATCTGGCACGAGGTCAGCCAGGGGCTCCGGCGCCGGCATGGCCGGTGGGGCCGGCATGGCCGGAGGGGCTGGCATGGCGGGGCGCACGATGCGCGGCGCTGGGGCGTTGCCG
Organism: Synechococcaceae bacterium WBB_10_009; assembly: GCA_010030955.1. GTDB lineage: Bacteria > Cyanobacteriota > Cyanobacteriia > PCC-6307 > Cyanobiaceae > Vulcanococcus. The sequence continues at coordinate 2,433 of RHBP01000204.1, forward strand.
CTGAGTTGCTTCATCCAACCGCGGCGAGCCACCTCAAACAGCACCATCGCCGTGGCCACCGAGGCATTGAGGCTGGGGGTGCTGCCGCGCAGGGGAATGCGCACCAGCTGGTCGCAGTGCTTGCGGG
>RHBP01000205.1 GCA_010030955.1 Synechococcaceae bacterium WBB_10_009
GGCCTTCACCTTCTTCTCGCAGCTGGAGGCCACCTGCACGGCGTACCAGCGGGCCACCGGAGCGCGGCCCTCGGAGGGGGCCAGCTCCACCGCCGCCTCGCTGATCGCCTCAGGCAGCGACTCGGCTGTCAGGTCAGCTGTGGAGGCAGCTGTCAGATCAACGTCGGACACGGGCACGGCGCAAAAAAACGGGGCAGTGGATCGGGGAGCTGTGGAGCGAGGAGCTGTAAAGCGTGGACCAACCGGCTTGGGATCAGCGGAACACCTGGGCGTTGGCCCAGCCGTAAAAGCGATCGATGGCGGCGATGGCGAAGGCCGAGAGGGTCACCATCAAGATGACGGCCACGGACTCGGAAAACAGCTGCTGGCGGCTGGGCCAGACCACCCGCCGCAGCTCAGCCATGGTGTCGGCCACGAAACCAGCCGGGGCGGGTTCGGGGCTGGGGGCGCCGGCCGAAGCTTCGGTTGAGGCATCAGCTGAGGCGTCTGACTCGGCTTGGGAACGGGCTGAGGGGTCGGTCGGGGTGTCCACTGCTGGAACGGTCGGCAGGTGGCGAAGCTGGGCAGCCCGCACACCGGCAAACAGCCACCCTACCGGATGTGCCTCAACCCCCAGGCGGCAGGGGCTGGAACAGCAGGCGCTCGCCCCCCTCCTCCAGGCTCACCCGCACGGCGGCGGCCCCCAGGAAGCGCTCCTCCAGCAATTCCGTGGCCAGGGGGTTTTCGATGCTGCGGCGCAGCAGGCGCCGCAGGGGCCTGGCGCCGTATTCCGGCTGGTAGGCCTGGCGGGCCAACCAACCCACCACGGCGGCGTCCACCTGCAACGCCAGCCCCTGCTCCCGCAGCAGGGCCGCCAAATCGGCCAGCTGCAGGCCCACGATCCGCTCAAGCTCCGCTGGCCCCAGGGGCAGGAAGCGGATCACCTCATCGATGCGGTTGAGGAATTCAGGCCGGAACTGGCTGGCCAGGGCCCGCTCCACCTGCTCCGCCAGGGCGGCATCGTCGCCCTGGCCGCGGGCGCTATCGAGGATGGCGCGGCTGGCCAGGTTGCTGGTCATCACCACCACGGTGTGGCGGAAATCCACGGTGCGGCCCTGGGAATCGGTGAGGCGCCCGTCGTCGAGCACCTGCAGCAGCACGTTGAACACATCCGGGTGGGCCTTTTCCACCTCATCCAGCAGCAGCACCGCGTAGGGGCGGCGGCGCACCGCCTCGGTGAGCTGGCCGCCCTCCTCGTAGCCCACGTAGCCCGGGGGGGCCCCCAGCAGCCGGGCCACGGCGTTGCGCTCCATGAATTCGCTCATGTCGAGGCGCACCAGCGCCTCCTCCTCATCGAACAGGGCCGCCGCCAGGGCCTTGGCCAGCTCGGTTTTGCCCACGCCGGTGGGGCCGAGGAACAGAAATGAACCCACGGGGCGGCGGGGGTCTTTCATGCCCGCCCGGGCCCGGCGGATCGCCGCCGCCACCGCCGCCACGGGCTCGGGCTGGCCCACCACGCGCTCCGCCAGGCGCTGATCCAGCTCCAGCAGCTTCTGGCGCTCCCCGGCCAACAGCCGCTGCACGGGGATGCCGGTCCAGCGGGCCACCACATCGGCGATGTCCCCCTCCTCCACCTGCTCCCGCAGCAGGGAGCGGCCACTGGCCTGATCCGCTAGCAGATGGTCCTCCAGCTGCTGGCGGCGCTGCTGCACGCCGTGGAGCTGGTCGTATTGCAACCGGGCCGCCTCCTCCAGATCGCCATCGCGCTCCGCTTCCGCGATCTGCAGCCGCAGGGCTTCGTCGTCGGCCAACAGCTGGCGCAGCTCCGCCAGTTGCTCCCGCTCCCCCTGCCAGCGGCGCTGCAACTCCTGCAGCGCCTCACCGGCCTGGCGCCGCTGCTCCTGCAGGGCGAGGCGCTCGGCCTGGGGGGCGGTTTCCGCCGCCAGCAAGGCCAGCTCCACCCGCCGCAGCTCCGCCTCCGCCTCCTCCACCCGCCGTGGCTTGGAGGTCACCTCCATGCGCAGCTGGGCGGCGGCCTCATCGATCAGGTCGATGGCGGAATCCGGCAGGCGGCGGTCGGCGATGTAGCGGTCCGCCAGCCGGGCGGCGGCCACCACGGCCCCATCGGCAATGGCCACGCCGTGGTGCAGCTCGTAGCGCTCCTTGAGGCCCCGCAGGATCAGGGTGCTCTCCTCGAGGCCGGGCTCCTTGATCAGCACCTGCTGAAAGCGGCGGTTCAGGGCCGGGTCCTTCTCCACCGTGCGGCTGTACTCCTCGGGGGTGGTGGCCCCGATGCAGCGCAGGTCGCCGCGGGCCAGCGCCGGCTTGAGGATGCTGCTGGCATCGCTGCTGGAGCGCTCCGACCCCACCACGGTGTGCAGTTCATCGATGAACAGGATCACGCCACCGGCCTCGCCGCCCCCCGCGCCGGCGACCTCGGCGTCGCGCACCTCGTTGAGCACGCTGCGCAGGCGCTCCTCAAATTGCCCGCGGAACTTGGCGCCGGCGATCAGGGCCCCCAAATCCAGGGCCACCAGGCG
>RHBP01000206.1 GCA_010030955.1 Synechococcaceae bacterium WBB_10_009
CCACCCCTGCTCAAGCACCTGCTGCGCTTGGTCGGTGCTCACCCCCGGGAAGAGCTCAACGAACTCAGCCACGGGGATGCGCGTGCCACGGAACACCCAGGCGCCGCTGACGCGCTGGGGGTCCCGTTCCACCGCTGGGCAGTGATCCCATTGCATGGCTCGGCGCGGTCGCTCTCCAGCCATTCTTGGTCTCAGACCCAGTTGGCAACCAGCAGGCCCCTGAGACGACGAGCATCCTTGGCAGCGTCTTGGCAGTTATGCCAAGGAAATGGCACAACGAGGGTTTTCGGCGATCTATCCCGGATTCATTTCGCCCGCAGAAAACCTCCCTATAAAACCCTGTGAGCCTTTGCGCTGCAGGGCCAAAGCCTTGCAGTCCAGGGACTCTCAAAAAATGGGTCGTCTGAGATTCGAACTCAGGACCAATCGGTTAAAAGCCGAGTGCTCTACCGCTGAGCTAACGACCCGCCTGCCGCCGGACCGAAGGCCGTGGTAGCCCTTGCGGGCACCGATCGAACGTATCACCCGGGGGTGCGGGCCGCCGGAGAATGGCGGCAGCAACCGCCACTGGCCGCCGCCATGCCCACCAGCCCCTGGCCCGAGCCCAACGTTCACCCCGATGCCTGGGTGGCCGACAGCGCCGTGATGATCGGGGATGTGCGCCTGGCCGCCGGCGCCAGCCTCTGGCCCACCGCCGTGGCCCGCGGCGACGTGTGCGCCATCGTGATCGGCGAGGGCAGCAACGTGCAGGACGGCGCCGTGCTGCATGGCGACCCCGGCCAACCCGTGAGCATCGGAGCAGACGTCACCATCGGCCACCGGGCCGTGGTGCATGGCGCCACCCTGGAGGACGGCTGCCTGATCGGCATCGGCGCCGTGGTGCTCAACGGCGTCACCGTGGGCAACGGCGCCCTGGTGGCGGCGGGGGCGGTGGTCACCAAGGACGTGCCCCCGCGGACCCTGGTGATGGGGGCCCCGGCCCAACCCAAACGGGAGCTGAGCGAAGAGCAAGCCGCCGAACAGCGCCAACACGCCCGCCGCTACCGCCAGCTGGCCATGGCCCACGCCGGCCGCAGCGGCGACACCGGCTTTGCTGCGAAATCGATCAACTGAACGGCCCCGCAGGCGCCCGCGGGCGAATCATCCGTAAGATCGCCGCAATTCCTTGCTTTCCCAGCCATGGACGCGCGGCTCCTGCTTGTTGCCACCCCTGTGTTGCTGGCGGCCGGTTGGGCGGCGTTCAACATCGGCCGTGCCGCCGTGGGCCAGCTGCAGCTGATGCTCAAGCGCGCCAACGGCTGATCGCCGCAGGCCATCAGGGGGGACACGCCCCCTCCAGGCCCCCGCTGCGGCGGGGGCTTTGTTGTGGGAAGCGCCGCCGCGCCCTGCCCCGTAGCCTGAAACCTTCCAGCGGCGCAGGGGCGAGCGGGCGCAGTGGCAGCAGAGCAAACGGCAGTCACGGTGATCGGCGCCGGCCTGGCGGGCACCGAAGCCGCCTGGCAGATCGCCAGCGCCGGCATTCCCGTGCGGCTGGTCGAGATGCGCCCCGTGCGCCGCTCCCCCGCCCACCACAGCAGCGAGTTCGCCGAGCTGGTGTGCAGCAACAGCTTCGGGGCCCTCAGCAGCGACCGCGCCGCCGGCCTGCTGCAGGAGGAACTGCGCCAGCTGGGCTCCCTGGTGATTCGCACCGCCGACCAGCACGCCGTGCCCGCCGGCGGCGCCCTGGCGGTGGACCGCGGCCGCTACAGCGCCGCCCTCACCGCCGCCCTGGAGCAGCACCCGCTGGTGACCGTGGAGCGCCGCGAAGCCACCGCCCTGCCGCCCCCCGAGCAGCTGTGCGTGCTGGCCACCGGCCCGCTCACCAGCGAACCCCTGGCCGACGACCTGCGCGCCTTCACCGGCCGCGCCGACTGCCACTTTTTTGATGCCGCCAGCCCGATCGTGGAGGGCGACAGCATCGACCTCACGGTGGCCTTCCGCGCCTCCCGCTACGACAAGGGCGACGCCGACTACATCAACTGCCCCATGGACAAAGGGCAGTTCCTCGCCTTCCGCGAGGCGCTGCTGAACGCTGAGCAGGCGGAGCTCAAGGATTTCGAGAAGGAAAGCGCCACCTTCTTCGAGGGCTGCCTGCCGATCGAAGAGCTCGCCCGCCGCGGTGAAGACACCATGCGCTACGGCCCCCTCAAACCCATTGGCCTCTGGGACCCCCGCTGGGGCGACGTCAACGACCGCGACGTGCGCCGCGCCAACCGGGCCTACGCCGTGGTGCAGCTGCGCCAGGAGGACCGTGACGGCCGGCTGTGGAACCTGGTGGGGTTCCAGACCAACCTCAAATGGGGCGAGCAGAAGCGCGTGCTGCGGCTGATCCCCGGCCTGGAGAACGCCGAATTCGTGCGTTTCGGTGTGATGCACCGCAACACCTTTCTGGAGGCCCCGCAGCTGCTGGATCCCACCCTGCAGTTCCGCCAGCGGCCGCGGTTGCTGGCG
>RHBP01000207.1 GCA_010030955.1 Synechococcaceae bacterium WBB_10_009
GGCAGCTGAACGGGCAGCTGAACGGGCAGCTGAGCTGCCTGGCAGCCGCTGTCGCCCAGGCCCTGCAGCGCCCGCACACCCTGGCGATCGCCCTGGGAGCCAACCTGCCCAGCCAAGCCGGGGAACCGGCCGACACCCTGCTGGCGGTGCGTCCGCTGCTGGAGCAGGCAGTCCAAGACTGGTCGGGAGCCCCAACAGCGTTGCGCTTTCGCTGGTCACCGCTGCAGCAGACCGCACCGGTTGGCGGCCCTGCGGATCAGAACGACTACGTGAATGGGGCGCTCCTGGTGGAGCTCCCCTGCTCGGCATCGCCTGCCCAGCCATCTCCCGCTGCAGCACTGCAGCTTTTGCAGGGGTTGCAGCAGCTCGAGAGCCGCTTTGGACGCCCCCCAGTGACTGAGCGAGAGCACTGGGGACCGCGCAGCCTCGACCTGGACTGGCTGTGGTGGGGCCATCTGCAACTGGATCTGCCCGCCACCGCCGCAACCCCAGCCCTGCAGCTCCCGCACCCGCTGTGGCGCCAGCGGGGGTTTGTGGTGGAGCCCCTGGCTGCGATTGCCGGTTTGAGGACAACGCTCTAGCTGGAGTTCTCCCCCGCGTGATTGTGGGGATCACCAAAGGGGGCTGATTGCTTGCCCTTGCAGCGCCGGGTTGGCGCTTAGCAGCGTCATCCTTTCCACCTCGGCCTGGGCCAGCAACAGCGCGTCATGCAGCGCCAGTTGGGCGAGCGGGGCGCGGCAGGCCCTCATCCTCCAGATCGAGTTGCACGCGCGTCAGGGCAGTCTGCAGGGGCAGGTTGGCCGCGGTGCGGGCTATGGCGCTCAGCTCCATCAGGCTGATCGCACTCACCCAGATCGGCTGGGCGGGCTGTTTGAGCAGGCTGCGCACCAGCGGCGACAGCAGGCCCGGGCAGCACCACCACCACTGCAGCACGTGGGTGTCGAGCAGCACGGGCTGGCCGAGCAGCTCTTCGCCCAGTCCCGCAGGATCGCAGCCCCAGGGGTGGGCGGCCGTCTGTCGGGCCACCTCCTGCAGCAGGTCGGCTTTGTGCCGTTGTGGGATCAGCAGGTAGGGATCGAGATCCACGCCCGCCGCTGTGCAACCTCGGCCGATTCCACAGGCGTCAGCCGTGCCCAGGGCCTGCCGTGCTTGGTGAGCGTCACCACCTCGCCGGCGTGGGCGGCATCGGCCAGCCGCGAGAGGGCATTGCGGGCCTGCTCCAACGGCACGCGTGTGTCAGGGGTGCTGTTCGTGTTGCGGATCTTCCAGGGATGGTTCATGGGCTGGCTCGGACCCCTCGACAAGTCTTCCCTCATCGGGTCTCCTCTCTTGAAGATGTCCCGCACCATGTGTTCCCATCCCCCGCCCATCACGTCTTGGGCGATGCCGTTACAAAACACGCTTGACAACACGCCAGTTGTCTAATGCCGCTGCTTGCAGGCTTCTCCCCTTGGCGCAGTGCCTGGTCAGGCCCGCAGGATGGACACTCCGGCCAACACTCCAACTGACATCGTTGGGCAGGCCTTCTGCGTGCCACCCAAGCGATTGCAGCTGGGTTTCGATGAACCTCTGCGCGATGCTGGGGGCACCTTTGCAAGCTGGCTGCAGGCCGGCCGTCGTCGATGGCGCCATTGCCCGCACCTGAGCCCGCGCGTCATCTCGAGACCCTGGCCAGCCTCGATGCCCGCAAGCTGCGCTTCGAGATCAACCGGGTCGAGCTGCCGATGGGTGTCGAGGGCAGCTTCGGGGTGATCAAGCATCCCGGAGCCTCGCTGGCGGTGCCGGTGCTCAATGACGGCCGCGTCGTGATTCTGCGGCAGTACCGCTTTGCCGTGGCGGCCCGCTTGCTCGAGTTTCCGGCGGGCACCCTCGATCCCGGGGAGACGCCGCTGGGCACCATGCAGCGCGAACTGCAGGAGGAGGCCGGCTACAGCGCCGCCCGTTGGGACAGCCTGGGCGCGATGCTGCCCTGCCCGGGCTATTCGGATGAGGTGATCCACCTCTTTCTGGCCAGGGAGCTCAGCGCGCTGAGCGAACGCCCCCCCGGTGACGACGACGAAGACCTTGAGGTGCTGCTGATGGAGCCCGGCGAACTGGATGCTCTGCTGGCAAGCGGCGACGAGTATCTCGATGGCAAGAGCATCAGCGCCTGGTACCGCGCCAAACAGCTCCTGGGCCTTTGAGCGCGGCCGCTAATCACCAATGAGCACCGAGCGTTGGCTGTTCTGGCATCGCCGCGATCTGCGCCTGGCCGATAACCGCGGCCTCGCTGCTGCTGTGCGGGCCACCCCCGCTGTGACCGGGGTGTTTGTGCTCGATCCGGCCATTCTCGAGGCCGCGCAAGGGCATGGGCCGATGGCGCCGGCGCGGCTGTGGTTTCTGGCCGAAAGCCTGGTGGAGCTGGCAGCGCGTTGGCGTGCGGCTGGCAGCCGGCTGCTGATCCTGCAGGGGGATCCGGCCGC
>RHBP01000208.1 GCA_010030955.1 Synechococcaceae bacterium WBB_10_009
TTCCACCAGCAACACCATGACCAGCACCACGCTGGGGCGCCCCCCCGGGATGCGATCGAGCACGTAAACGGTGACATTGGAACCCAGGTAATAGCCCCCCAGCAGGGCCAGCAGCTGCAGACTGCGCTCACGCCAGCTGCTCCCCCAACCGGCGAACAGCTCGGCGAGCAGGACCTGCTGCAGGCGTTGATAGCGGGTCTGCTGCAGGGGCAGGCGGGTCATCCGAGCGGCTCAGTGCACCAGGGACTGCAGATAGGAGAGCGTGATCTGCCCGTCCTGGCAACCCGGACCATGCAGCACCCGGGCCGGGGTGCCCAGTTGACTGACCACCGCAGCGGCCATGCCCCGGTCGGCCAAGGACTCCAGGGAGCTGTACTGGCTGCAGGTGACCACACAGGCCAGCCCTGCGGCCCGGGCCGCCCGCAGGCCGTTGTCGGAATCCTCGATCACCAGCAGCTCGGCCGGATCAGCCACCAGGCCGTCTGCCAGCAGCCGCTGCATCGCCAGCGCATAGGCCTCGGGGTGGGGTTTCTTGCGGCCCACGTCGTCACCACAGACCCAGAAACGGAACACCTGCTGCAAGGGCCCCAGAAGATGGTCCATCAGGGCGCTGATGGCGGCACGCGAGCTGGTGGTCACGATCACCTGGCTGAGGCCGGCCTGATGGGCCTCGCGCAGCAGCTCGACAACACCGGGGCGCAACTGCACACAGCCCTGTTTCATCAGGTTGCGGTAATGCCCCTGCTTGGCAGCCTGCAGGGCTTCAACCCGTTGCGGCTGGGGGGCACCACCCTCCAGCTCGCGCAGCTGGGCTGCGATGCGTTCGCGACCCCCGCTGATGGCCAGCCAGCGGCCGTAAAGCTGGGGATCCCAGTGCACCGGCAGCCCGGCCTCCGCAAACGCGCGGTTGAACGCCGGCCGGTGACCGTCACGCTCGGTCTCGGCGAGGGTGCCGTCAACATCCCAGAGCAGCGCCCGAAGCGTGGCCACAGCGACCCCCGTTGCTGGTCCAAGCGTCCCATGGGGAAGCGCACCTGGACCAATCGGCGACAGCCCCCACAATGGAACGGTGTTGCCTGTGCCCGTTGCTGCCCCCGATCGACGAGCAACGCTGGCAACTGCCTGAACCCCTGACGCCGCACCAGAGAGCCTCCCTGGATCAACTGGCCGGCCGCGCCAGGCTGGCGCCCGAGCTGGTGGCGGTGCTGCTGCGCCGTGGATGCACCAGCGCTGCAGCGATCGAGGCCTTGCTGCGGCCGCAGCCGCCGCCGCCGGCCAGCGACCATTTCGCCGATCTGGGCAAGGCGGTGCAGCGGCTGCGGCAGGCCTGCAGCGGGCAGGAGGCGGTCGCGATCTGTGGCGACTATGACGCCGATGGCATGACCAGCACCGCCCTGCTGGTTGGTGTGCTGCAACGGCTTGGAGCCCGCCCCGTGGCGGCGATCCCCAGCCGCATGAACGATGGCTACGGACTCAATACCGCGATGGTGGAGGAGCTCGCCGCCCGCTCGATCACCCTGCTGATCACGGTCGACAACGGTGTCAGCGCTGCCGCTGCCCTGGAGAGGGCCCGCGATCTGCAGCTGGAGGTGATCCTCACGGACCACCACACCCTGCCCACCACGCTGCCGCCCCATCTGGCGCTGCTGCACCCGGCCGTGACGCCGCGCGACTCCCCCTACCGGGGGTTGGCCGGCGTCGGGCTGGCCTACGTGCTGGCGGCCGCCCTCTGCGAAACCCTGGGTGATGACGAGGGGCTGGACATCGCGCTCAATCTCTTCTGCATCGGCACCATCGCCGACATGGCCCCGCTGCAGGGTGTGAACCGCCGCTGGCTGCAGGACGGACTGCCCCGCTTGGCCGCCAGCCCCCTACCAGGCCTGCAGGCCCTGATGCAGCTGGCGGGTCTTGACGAGCAGGCGCTCGATGCCCAGGCCGTGAGCTTCAAGCTGGCGCCACGCATCAATGCGGTCGGACGGCTGGGGGATCCGGACCTGGTGGTGGAACTGCTCACCACCGACGACAGGGCTCGTGCGCTGGAGCTGGCCAGGCAGTGCGAAGCCCTCAACCGCCAGCGGCGCGAACTCTGCGACGCGATCGAAGCCGAAGCGCTGGCCCTGCTCGAGGCCGATGGCGATCGGCGCAGTGCGTTTCTGCTGATTGCCCAGAACCACTGGCATCACGGCGTGATCGGCATCGTGGCCGCCCGTCTGGTCGAGCGCTTCGGCCAGCCTGCCGCCCTGCTGGCGGGCGAAGGTGACGGTCGTCTCAGGGCCTCGGTGCGTGCGCCCAAGGGCTTTGCCGTCGATGCGGCGCTGCAGGCCTGTTCGCACCACCTCGAGCGGTTCGGCGGCCACCCTGCGGCCGGTGGCTTCAGCGTGCGGGCCGAAGCGCTGGCTGCCCTGCATCACGACCTCAACGGGCTGGCCGCCACCTGGCAACAGCAGCATGGTCCGGGTT
>RHBP01000209.1 GCA_010030955.1 Synechococcaceae bacterium WBB_10_009
GGCGTTGTGGCAGCCGATGGCATGGATTCCAAACGTTTGGTGGTGTGGATCTCCGCGGGGATCCTGGTGTTTCAGGGCACGGCCCTGGCGGTGGACCTGATCCACTGCATGACCGTGACCTGGCTGGTGGTGCAGCAAAAGGGCCCGCTGGATCCGGATGCCGCGTTCTGCGGGCGGCCCCAGGGCCGCATCGATGCCGCCGTGGCCCAGGGCCTCAGCGTGCTGGCGGGGTTGGCCCTGGGCAGCTCAGCCGCCGGCCAGGGCCGCGACCGGCTGTGAGGGGGTGGTTGAGGCCACGGTGGTGAGCCGGCCGCCGCGCTCATCCCAGAGGATGTAGTCGAAGCAGGTGGGGATGTCGCGCAGCCGCAGCCGCGTCACGCCCGTCAGCAGGTGGGCGTTGCGCCGCTGGCAGGCCTGCAGGCGGTAGTTGGGGATGGCCTCGCAGAGGTGGTGGATGGCGTGGCAGCCGATGTCGGCGGAAAACCAATTCAGCACGGCTGGCAGCTCCAGGTCGCTGGTGCCCTCCATGGCGCCATCCATGGCGTTCCAGTTGTGGTTGGAGTGGGCGTAGGAACCGGGGAAGTTGTGCTGCACAAAGGTGCTGCACAAAGAAGATGCAGATGAAGATCGCCGCACCGCAGGCCATCACCGGCGAGTAGATCAGCCAGAAGGCCTTGGCGCCGATCCAGCTGCAGAGCAGCAGCCAGCTGCCCACCACCGCCAGGTTGTTGAGCAGCAGGTCGCGGCCCTCCTCAGGGCTGTGCCACCAGCGGCTGTCGTGGCTGGCCACGATCTGGGCCCAGCTGGGGCGGGGGCTCTGGCGCAGCTGCCGCCAGGCGTGGGGCAGGAAGCCTCCGAGGCCCGCCAGCAGCTCCACCCGCGGCTTGATCACCAGGTAGAAAAAACCACCCGGGAACAGCATCAGCGGGTGCCGCAGCAGGCGGTAGAAGGCCTTGCCACCGCTGCTGTAACTGGCGTAGGTGTCGACGCTCACCAGGGCTGAGGGCCCCTTGTAGCGCTCCCAATTGCCGTTGTGGCGGTGGTGGAACGCATGCCCGCGCGACCAGGGAAGTTGAGGGATGCCGGCCACGATGCCCAGCAGGAAGCCCACCCAGCGGTTGGTGTGGCGGTTGCGGAACAGCGCGTAATGGCTGCAGTCGTGCATCAACGAGAAGACGCGCGCCAGGAACAGCACCATCAGCGCCAGGATCGGCAGCAGCCACCAGCTGCCTTGGCCCAGGGCCCGCACCGCCAGCCACCACAACACCCCATAGGGCACCAGGGTGTTGAGGATCTGCCAGGTGGCGATGGCATCGGAGCTGCCCATGAAGGGCTTCAGCTCAAAGGGTGCCCTATGGGTTGTTGTGGTGGCTGGCGGGGAGGAGGAGTGCAGAAAAAGGGGGAAGCGCCGTCGCTTCATGGTGACAAAACCCTAGGAGCGTCCGGTTCCAGCTGCGGGTGAAGGCTTTCGGATTTCTTCTGTTGACCGTTCCATTCGTTGCCATACAACTCAGCGGTACGGCATCAAACCGGCATGCATCACTTTTACCGATTGCGCTCAGGTTTTGTGGCCCGATTTGATGTGGACCCCGCGCGCATCGAGCACCAAACCGTCACCACCCTGGCCGGAGACATCCATCACGTGCTGAACAGCGGTGAGGCGGAGCGGCGCCTGTTTGTGTTGCAGTGCGAATACCTCAACGACAAATACGAGAGCGACCACGCCCTTGAGCAGCAGCGGGCCGCTTGAGCGGAGGCGCCTGGGTGCCTTGGTGGAGGGTGTCCGCCCCTTGGTCAGGGTTGGTCAACCCCTGGAGGGGGCGTCGCGGAGGTGGCCGCCACGCCGGCTGGATGCACGACCCCAGCCCCTGGTTGCACCCCAGCCTCTTGTTGAATTGATTCGATCCCAACCGCAGCCCTGATCCATGGGTGGCCACCACCCCCACGGGCACCAGCCCGAGGCCCATGGTGCCGGGGCCGCCTTTCGCTGGAGCATCGCCCTCAACTGCGGGCTCACGGCGCTGCAGCTGCTGATCGGCCTGGCCTTTGGCTCGCTGGCCTTGATTGGCGACGCCCTGCACAACCTGGGCGACGTGCTCGGCCTGGTGCTGGGCTGGGGGGCCGACCGGCTCAGCCAGCGACCCGCCGCTGGACGCTTCACCTACGGCTATGGGCGCAGCACCCAGATGGCCTCGCTGCTCAATGGCGTGCTGATTTTCTCGGCCGGCGTGGTGGTGGTGGTGGAGGCGATGCAACGGCTGCGGGATCCCGTGCCGGTGATCGCCGGGCCGGTGGCCTGGGCGGCGGCGGCGGGCATCGCGATCAACCTGCTGTCGGCGCGGCTGTTCGGCCACGGCCACCGGCACGACCTCAACCAGCGTGCTGCGGTGCTGCACCTGCTCACCGATGCGGCGGTGTCGGTGGCGGTGCTGCTCAGTGCCCTGGCGGTGGCGGCC
>RHBP01000210.1 GCA_010030955.1 Synechococcaceae bacterium WBB_10_009
GGCCTGGGGCTCCAGATCATCCCGGCGGCCGTGCCGGTGGGGTTGGGCAGCACGTCTGCCCCCTGCGGCAGCTGGGCCTGGCGGCGGTTGCTGGCGGCGATCGGCCGGCCGCGGCCACTGAGCTTGGCCTGGATGTCGGCCCAGAGCTCCGGGCGCTCTTGAAGCGGAGTGTCAAACGCCGCCGCCAGGGCTTCGGTGGTGAGGTCGTCGGGGGTGGGGCCCAGCCCGCCGGTGGTGATCAGCACACGGCAGCGCTGGCTGGCGGCCTGAACCGCCTCGATCAGGCGCTGACGGTTGTCGCCCACCACGGTCTGGCGGTGGTGGGGAATGCCAAGGCTGGCGAGCTGCTCCGCCAGCCAGCGGGCATTGCCGTTGGTGATGTTGCCGAGCAGCAGCTCGGTGCCCACGCAGAGAATCTCAGCCGCCATCGCCGGCCTGCTGCAGCTCCTGCTCACGCTTGAGGCTGCGGCGGCAGGCGATCACCACCCCGATCAACACGGCGGTGGCCAGGGCCAGCCACAGAAACCGCAGCTCGGCATTCACCAGCACCAGCGCCAGGGCCGCCAGCCACTGGGTGAAGGCGTAGATCAACACCACGGTGCGGCGGTGGCTGAATCCAGCCCGCAGCAGCCGGTGGTGCAGGTGACGCCGGTCGGGATAGAAGGGCGAGCGGCCCTGGCTGAGGCGGCCCATGATCACCGCCGACATGTCGGCCAACGGCAGCGACAGGATCAGCAGCGGCAGCAACAGGCTGACGCTGGTGAGGCCCTTAGCTGGGCCCACGATGCTGATCGCCGCCAAGGCGAATCCGAGGAAATAGGAGCCCCCATCCCCCATGAAGATGCGGGCGGGGTTGAAGTTGTGGCGCAGAAAGCCCAGGCAACTGCCCGCCAGGGCCGCGGCCAACAGGCCGGGGGCCGGCTGGTTGAGGCTGTAACTCACCGACAGCAGCCCCACGGCGGCGATGCCGCTCACGCCGGCGGCCAGGCCATCGAGGCCATCGAGCCAGTTGATCGCGTTGGTGATGCCCACCAGCCAGATCACCGTGGTGACCAGGCTGAGGCCATCGGAGAGCTCGATCGCGCCGGGGGCGCCGCCGAAGGGGTTGAACGGCAGGTCGATGGCGCCAATGCGCACCCCCTGGCTCCACACCGCCATGGCCACCAGCAGCTGTCCGGCCAAGCGCGGCAGCGGCGGCAGGGCGAACAGGTCATCCGCCAGGCCGATCACAAAAAAGCAGAGGGCCCCGGCCAGGGTGGTCCAGATCTGCGCGTCCTGCAGGGGCGGCAGGGCCACGAAGCCCCCGATCCACCAGATCAGCAGCAGCGCCAGCACGAAGCCGGCCACGATGCCCACGCCACCGAGCCGCACCATCGGCGCGGTGTGCTGTTTGCGGGGGTCGGGCGGATCGATCAGGCCCCAGCGCAGCCCCAGGGCGCGCACCAGGGGAACAATCAGGGCCGTGAACAGGGCCGCACAGCCGAAGGCCAGAACGGCGGCAAGGTCCGGCCGGCTGGAGATCATCGAGGGCGCTGCACGGTGACGATCAAGGCCGGAGCAGAGCCGGTCGGCCGAAGCTTAAGCAGGGCAGGGCGCCGCGGCGATCCCCGCAGGGAGCTGCGGCGGCCAGTCGTTCAAGCGGGCTGCAGGGCGCGCGCCTCGCTGTAGAGCGGGAAGCGCTCACACAGGGCGGCCACGCGCTCACGGCAGCGCTGCTCGATGGCGGCGTCCTCGGGGTTGAGCAGACGGTCGGCGATCACATCGGCCACCTCGCGGAAGGCCGCCTCATCGAAGCCGCGGGTGGTGCAGGCGGCGGTGCCGAGGCGCAGGCCGCTGGTCACGAAGGGCGACTGCGGATCAAACGGCACCGTGTTCTTGTTGGCGGTGATGTGCACATCGCTCACCAGCAAATCGGCCACCTTGCCGGTCATGCCGATGCTGCGCAGATCCAGCAGCACGAGGTGGTTGTCGGTGCCGCCACTCACCACAGCGATGCCCCGCTCCTGGATGCGGGCCGCCAGGGCCTGGGCGTTGGCCACCACCTGGCGGGCGTAGGCCTGGAAGCTGGGCTGCAGGGCCTCGCCGAAGGCCACGGCCTTGGCGGCGATCACGTGCTCCAGCGGCCCCCCCTGGCTGCCGGGAAACACCGCCTTGTCGAACTGCTTGGCGAACTCCGCATCGCGGCAGAGGATCAGGCCACCGCGGGGGCCGCGCAGGGTTTTGTGGGTGGTGGTGGTCACCACGTCGCACACAGGCACCGGGTTGGGGTGCACGCCGGCGGCCACGAGGCCGGCGATGTGGGCCATGTCGGCCAGCAGGTAGGCGCCCACCTCATCGGCGATGGCGCGGAAGGCCTGGAAATCGATTGTGCGCGGATAGGCGGAGTAGCCGCAGACGATCAGCTTGGGCTTGTGCTCCAGCGCCAACTGGCGAA